>SLOW01000260.1 GCA_007132315.1 Opitutales bacterium | reverse complement strand
AGACGCCGTGGAAGCGCTCGTTGAGGAACATTTGTCCAGCGAACAGTTCGACGTCAATATACTGGCCGAAAAGATGGGCTTCAGTCGCAGTGTCTTCT
The DNA here is from genome assembly GCA_007132315.1 of Opitutales bacterium. Classification (GTDB taxonomy): domain Bacteria; phylum Verrucomicrobiota; class Verrucomicrobiia; order Opitutales; family T3Sed10-336; genus SLOW01. The sequence continues at coordinate 8,086 of SLOW01000260.1, read as the reverse complement.
ACCGGAAGTTCAAAAACCTCGCCGGCATGACCCCGGCCGCTTACATCAAAAGCAAACGTCTCCACCTGGCCACACAAATGCTCGCCGAAGGAAGCAAACCCGTCACTGAAATCGCCTATGAGGTCGGATTCAACGACAGCGGTTACTTCAGTCGCGTATTCAAAGACGAGTACAAATGCTCCCCATCCGAGTTCATAAGAAAAGCCAAGAAGCGCGAAGGAGATTCCATCCCTCGCGCTTCAGTCAACCGCACGATCTCCGGCTAACTCCGGCGCCGCCGCAGGAACAAGCGCCGCCGAGCGCGAGAATACCGAAGATCGCCGCATAGGTGCCCGGTTCGGGAATAGCGGTAATGTCGCCGAGCCAGTAGCCTCCCGCATTGGTCTGCATTTTTTCAAATCGCACACTGGCAAGATTCGTCGCTCCAGAGTAGGCGATAACATCCCCCTCGTTGCCGTCCACGAAGAAACTGATGGAATTGGAAGACAGCGTCACTTGCCAATCCGACAAAGCGCTGCTGTCAAAAGGGCCGTCATGGGGAAAATACGCGGTACTCGTTCCAGAGGGGGAGTTACCATCAATTGATTCCCACAAATGTGAAAACTCCACATTGTCGTCGGCATCGTAACTCTACCCTGATGTTGCAAAAATCGCAGAAGTTCGGCTGGCAAGGAGGTGCGAACGTAGTGCTAAGCGCTCAGTACTGAATGGATGAGTCTACCCGGCCCAATCAGGCAATAAATTTCCCGTTTTATCAATCCTTTGGTATTGGCCGGCAGACATACTCAGGCATAGCTTTGCCCCTATGCCGGAAAGCCACAACCCAATCCGTACAGTCATCATCGGTTTTGGTCGTAATGGTGAAACCATGCACGGTGAACCCTTGCGTGAGCTGCCCGGCTTTGAACTGCATGCGGTAGTTGAGACCAATGTTTCCCGCCATCCGCTGATCGCGGAAAAATTCCATGCGCAGCCTTATGCCGATTACCGTGAGATGCTTGACCGGACCCAACCGCAGTTGGCGGTGATCGTGACGAGCAATGATCAACACGTGGCGATGGCCAAAGGATTGCCTGCACGCCGGGGCCGATGTGCTGGTCACCAAACCCTGGGCCCTGAATGGTGCCGAGGCACGCAGCATGCTGGCTGTGGCGACCGCATGCGGGCGAAGGGTGCTGCCCTGGCTGCCGATGCGCTTTAGCGCCGAGGCCATGCGCGTGCGGGAAATCGTACGCTCTGGCGTCCTTGGAGAGGTCTTTCTGGTGCGGCGCAGCGTAAACCAGTACGCGGTGCGCAACGATTGACAGATGCGCCGGCAATTCGGCGGCGGTTACTTGTTGAACTGGGGACCACACATCGTTGAGCCCGCCTATTGGTTGCTCGATACTACGGTCGTGTCGGTTTGTGGATTTCTGCAACAGGCGCTCCATTGCGGCGATTGCGAGGATACTTTCTTCGCTCAACTCGACCTCGCCAACGGATCCCGCGCACTGGTGGAACACACCATTTGTCCACATCCCTTGCCCCGCTGGGTGATTCAGGGACGGGCGGGGGCTGTTCTCGTTGACGGAGACACTATTAAAATCGCTGAAGTGGAAATGGATCCCGCTTCCATGGAAATCGCTCCAAATTCGATGCCGGTTGCAATTCCCTGTGTCACGCACGATGAGCCCTGCCCCGGTCCCCGCTACGGCGATCAAACTACGATTTATCGTCAACTCGAAGTGCAGCTGCGCGAGGGTGGGGTCACGGGCTTCGACTCCGGGAGCGCCCTTCACCTGAGCGACGTACTTGATGCAATCCGGCTTTCCGATGAGCAGGGGAAAGGGATCAAAATTCCCCTAGATTAACAGGACACGCATGAAATTATCCGGTTTTAGTGACGAGGCGGGAGTCTCGATGGAGCAGCAGGTGGATGCCACCCGTCGTCTGGGTTGGAGCTATCTTGATCTGCGCAAGGTGAACGGCGTGCACCTGTATCAGTTGCCGATGGACCAGGTTCACCGGTTGGCAGAGTTGCTAGCGGTCAACAAGCTCTCGGTAGCCTGTGCCGGGTCCTGCATCGCCAACTGGAGCCGTGGCATTGATGAACCGATAGACAAGGATCTGGCGGAAATGGATGCCCTGCTGCCGCGCATGAAAATCCTGCGCATACCTGCTGTGCGGGTGATGAGCTATGCCCCGCTGGGTAAAGACTGGTTTGCCCCACAACAGCGGGTTGAGGAGCGGCTGGAGCGGCTGCGGAAGATCCTCTCGTTTTTCGCCGCCGAAGGCATTGTTGCTTTGCACGAAAACTGCAACAACTACGGAGGCATGGGATGGCGACATACCCTGGAGATCATTCAGTCCCTGCCTGGATTGAAGCTTGTTTTCGACACCGGCAACCCGGTCATATCGCCGGATGTCGCTTCCGGTGATCCTGGTTGCCGGCAATGTCCGTGGGAGTTTTACCGCAAGGTACGCGGGCACATTGCCGCTGTCCACATCAAAGATCCACAGTGGCAGGAGGATCCATCAGGTGCGGGCAGCGACAAGGTCTATCAATTTCCCGGCGAAGGTGATGCTCAGGTGCAACGAATCATCACTGACCTGGTGGCTACCGGCTTCGATGGCGTGGTCAGTATTGAACCGCACCTGTCGAAGCCTTCGCCGGGCGAGGTGGGCGAAGAGGAGGCCCGTATCCGGCAATACGTCGACTATGGCCGCCGGCTGGAGGCGATCATCGACCAGGCCCGGAAAAGCCGGGTCTGACCCGGGCCGTCACTCGACCGCCGCTTTACCCTCAACACAGGTTTTGCTAAAGTCAGCGGATTGCCGCCGAAACTTTCCCGGTGTGGTACCATAGTGGCGGGAAAAGCGACGGTAAAAATGGCCAAGGTCGTCATAGCCGCATTCGAAGGCGATGGATTTGGTCGGAATATCGTCCTCACGCAGCAGGCGGGCGGCGTGCATGATGCGCCTGGCATGAACATACTCAAGCCAGCTGGAGCCAGTTTCAGCACGAAACAGACTGGAGAATTGTCGGCGGCTCATTCTCAGCCTGGCAGCTACATCGTTCATGGATTCCCGTTGCCAGAACCGATTACCGAGTTCGGCGATGTAGCTACGCACGCGCACGACCGCAGGTGCTTTACCGCTTGCCGGGGCATGCATGAACCGGGCCATGGCGACCAGCAATTGGGCAGCCAGGCTGGCTTGCAAAGCGGCGCCTTCCGTCGAATGGCTTCGGCCTTCGTAGAGCATCTGCCGAAGCCAGGCCGTTTCCTGATCGATAAACAAACGGTCGTGAATCAGCCGAACCTCCCCCATAACCTTTGTCTTCAGGGCTGCGCCGGGAAATCCTTTTTCGTCGAAGCACACAAGATAAAGGCTGAGCGGCATCCCGGCAGCATCCACGATGCGGTGGCAAACTCCGGCGGGTACGGTTGCCAGGGAGGGGGAAGATAAAGGCAGTGATTGGTCCTTGAAATCCAAAATTCCCGAACCGCTAAGCGCGATTAGGATTTTTGCTTGGGCGTCACAATGCCAGCCCATCGCAAAACACGGGCTGTGGTGGCTCTCTATCACCGCAAGCCCATAATCGCTGAAAACCGGTTTGACCGGACGGTCACGCAGTTGAAGGGATGCCTTAACGTCGGCCATGTGGGCAATCGTGCAATGAAATTGCCCGATCAGCAAATCTTTTGTTATCGCCATTCGAAAGGCGGATTTCCAGAATTCAGGCTGTTTTATCAACGCTGAAAAAGTTAAATGAACAATAATAAGCCTGAGATCCAAACCACCACGGTGGGCTCCTATTCACCGATCGACTGGCTCGCGGCCCTGCCCAGCGAGCAGGCGGTCCTCGACGCCACCTCGGTGGTGATCAACTCCCAGCGCCGGGCGGGCATTGACCTGCCTACCGATGGCGAACTCTACCGCTTCGACGTGAACCATCCGGACACCAATGGCATGATCGAATACTTCATTTCGCGTATGGGTGGGATCTCCACCGAGGTGGGCTTGTCCGACGCCAAAGCCTTCCGCGCCAAAGAAGAGATGAGTTTCCGCCGCAAGCCGGCCGGCATCGTCCGCGAAGCCATTAGCGAAGGCGTGCTCGATCTCTACGAAGACTGTGCGCGCTCCGCATCGGTTGCCGGCGGAGAATTCAAATTCACCCTCACCAGCCCCTACATGCTGGCCCGCACGCTCCTCGACAATCACTACGGCGATTTCGAAGCCCTGGCCCTTGCCATCGCGGACGTCATGGCGGCGCAGGTGTCCGAGCTTCCCTGCGCCTGCGTGCAGGTCGACGAAGCCAACATCCCCGGCAGCCCCGAAGGGGCCCCGGTCGCACAAGCCGCCATCAATCGAATTCTGGATCAAGTGAAGGTGCAAAAAGCCGTTCACTTCTGCTTTGGCAACTACGGCGGCCAAACCATCCAGAAAGGCGAATGGAAAAATTTGCTGGAATTCCTCAACGGTCTGCACACCGACCACCTGGTTCTTGAACTGGCGCACCGGCCGGATTCCGACCTCGACGTCCTCGCCGATATCAATCCACAAATCACACTCGGGATCGGCGTCGTGGACATTAAGGTCAACCATATCGAAACTCCGGACGAAATCGCCTACCGCATCGAAAAAGCCGTAGCTAAAGCCGGTCCCGGAAGAATCGGCTGGGTGCATCCCGACTGTGGTTTCTGGATGCTCAAGCGCTCCATCGCCGACCGTAAAATCGAAGCACTTGTCCAAGGCCGCAACCGCTTTCTCAGCTATTGACTCCACCGGACAAGTCTTTTGCCAATAACACCGGCGACGCGCAGGGGATGCTTTCCTGATGATGAGTGGAGAGGATCTGGCTATCATTGCTCCGGTTGCACTCATGCAGGATCTGGCCGTTCAGGCGACTCTCGGCAACCGCAGTGTCGAGCGCAACGGCCATCATTATTTCGCCGGCCTGTCCATGTGGCCGTCACAGGTTGGACAAACACCCGCTGCGTCCCATCCGGAGTTGTTCCAAGTGAATGCGGAATCCCTCCCGGGGACACGGCTGATCATTCGCAACGGACGCATGGACTTGAGCAGCATCAATCGGGCACCGTTTTGCCTTATGCCGTTATTTGATTCCCTCGGCGAGCCGCTTTGAAGCGCCTCGTCTGCTTTGGCGGGGCCGATCCTTGGGGCTGGCGGGCGCGCTGCTTGGCAGGGGCCATCGGACTATAGCGGAATGGCCTGTTGCCTGCTCGGGCCTGTTCTACGTCTTGCCCGCTATGTCCCCGAAAAAGCTCGCCACGCGGTTTCACACTCAATCGCAGGGTTTCGCCCCCGCTTTAACCCCACGTTGAAGCAGGAATGTGACAGGGTTTGATCGTTCCGTCCGCTTCCGCTACCGTTTCCTCCATGAAAACGCTCCTTCAGATCGGCAACAACGAGCGGAAACTCGCGCCGCCTGAAAAGCGATTTCTCATCAATGTGAGTGAAGAAAAAGGGGCGATCGAATCGCCCCTTTTTAAAGATGGACTCAACCTGACGTTAAAAATCAGGCCTTGCGACGGCGCCAAAGGATGAAGCCGAAGGCGCTCATTCCGAATAGCAAGGCAAAGGTGGATGGTTCTGGAATGATAGCAAAGTTGTCAATATTGGTACCAGGATTAGTGCCGGCTGCATTATGCATTATGCCCATTTGCGCAAGATCGGAGACAGAGTTTTCGAAGGCAAGCCCGGTTCTTGATATGGAATCGATAAAGTCCTCGGTACCATCGTCCCACAAGGAAACGGTGAAATCCCAAGTGCCGGCAACAATATCGACATTGTCAAAGGAAAATTGGTACCAAACGTTTGTTTCATCAAATTCCCACTCAGTAGTGTCCAGCGTAACCGTATCGTCCGCATAGTAGCGCAGAGGGCCATTCCACCGCATCTCCAATCCAAACGCGCGATCCCCGTTGTCAGCCTCAAACCAAACTCGTTGGTTTTGTACCTGTCTCGGGTTGATATCAAGAGAAAAGGAAATGCCTGACCCTGTCAAATTCCCCCCAATTGAACCCGTGACAGGTGTGCCATCGTGAGTAGTATCGGAAAAGGAATGGAATAGACGCGGAATACTAGCGAGGCGTAGCCTCAGACCATGCGAGATGTAGTCTTTGCGGGATGTTCGGTTCAGGGGGCGGATCGAGCACGATAGATAATCTTCGTTTCGGAGGGGCCGGGTGGTGTCCGACCGGGCGGCGCGGCGGCATGGCCGCCGGATTTTTTAGCCGACAAGCGGCGGTATCTCCGTAAAAGGAGTAACAAATGCCCAAGTCGGACACCATCATGAATATACCGTATTCCGTTGCCGAACTCCAGAAAAATCACGTCCTCTTCGAATTGGAAGGCATCGATCGGCTCTACCTCAATGCCTACGTGCCCAAGCTCACCAACGAAGCGGGGGTGGCCTCATACTTCCGCTATCATCTCGGCCATCGCTTCGCCTCGACCAAACAGGCCGTCCATATCACCGCGGGCTTTATCGCCGCCATTCGAAAGTTCATCAAAGACAACGACATCCCGTTGGTTCGTTTTAAGAAGGGGCAGCGCAAAGACGATGTTTTCAAGAAGCACTTGCGTTCGTTCGATCGCAAGGAGGGGGTCGTTTTCGTAGGGGTCGCCCAGGAGAAGAACCGGGTCCCCCGCACGGTGCGTAAATCCTTTGGCGAAGGAGGAACGATTCCCTGGATCGATTACACCACCGCGATGGTGAATGTCTATTACTTCTACTGCCTCGACGAAGACTTCGGACCGTTCTTCCTGAAGTTCTGCTCGTATTTTCCCTACCCGGCCAAGCTTTGTCTCAACGGTCATGAGTACCTCAAGTGCCAACTGAGCAAGCGGGGGATTGGATTCGAAGCGTTGGACAACGGGCTGTTGAGTTGCGAGGACTTGGCCGCCGCCCGGCGTATTTGCGACGGCCTCAGTGCCTCCAAAATCGACCGGTTCTTCCGCAAATGGCTTCGAAACTTGCCGCATCCCTATTGCGCGAAGGACCGTAAGGCCGGCTACCGTTACAAACTTTCCATCCTCCAGGCCGAGTTTTCTCTTACCCAGGTCTGGAACCGCGGACTTAACGGGCGCCGTTTCTTTGAAGAAGTTATCCGCGAGAACATCGATTTGGGCCGACCCGAACAGGTGCAGCTGATCTTCGCGCGCAAGGTGCGAAGAAAAACTGCCGCCGACGGCCGATTCAGGACGCGCATCATTACCGAAGGGGTTGTTCCTTCCTTGCACGTCTATTACAAGAACACGCACCTCAAACAGTATCACAAAGAAGGGCGTGCGTTACGGACCGAGACGACGATCAACGATACGTATGATTTCAACGTCGGTCGCTTGATCAAAAACCTTCCCGCCTTGCGCAAGATTGGTTTCGCCGCCAATCGAAGGGTATTGGAAGTCGAAAAACTCAGCCACGACTGCAACGTCGGAATCGAAGCGTTCGAAAAAATGCAACAGCGTGTCGAAGTCGACGGGCAAAACGCCAGTGCTTTGCGCTTCGGCGACGCACGGGTGCAAGCGCTGCTTGCCACCGTTATGCTGTTCTGTCTCCAACCCCGCGGTTTCACCAACAAGGAACTGCGTCCGCTACTTGCTCAGTACCTGGGCAAGAGCATCGAAGAAATCACGCCCGGCAAGATGACCTACGATCTGCGTCGAATGCGCCTCCATGGCTTAATCGAGCGCAAAGCGGGAACTCAACGCTACCAACTGACATCACGCGGGCTCAAAACGGCGCTGTTTTATTCGCGCACCTACAACCGAGTGCTTCGACCGGGGATGTCGATAGTTGCCGATGATAAAAACCCATCAAAACTCCGACGAGCGTATCATACATTCGCAAACGAATTGGAGCGCTATTTTAGCGCTCAAAGAGCCGCATGAAAAACTTGACTAAAATACAACAACTTTCAGTGTTTTAGGATTCTAGAACCAGAAGGTATCGATGATGCTCTTGCACCTACGCCGGAACTTAATGCGTCATCGATTCGGTTGTTACATTCAATGATTGAAACCCAGTACGTCGTGGTTCGGACGGAGCGGGCGCTTTTATTTAAGGGAATGATTCCTT
>SLOW01000116.1 GCA_007132315.1 Opitutales bacterium | reverse complement strand
ATGACGAATAACAAACCCAGTCAAACGGTGGATCCCGAATCGGCCTCACAGCGGCAGCGACACCTGCTGCGGTCAGCGACACTCAAGGTGGGCGAGGTGGTGAGATCGGGTGTCGATCGGCGGGAGCGGGTGGCTATCAAGAATGTCGCAACCGGGAGACAGCTCGGCGCAAGTCGTGCGGAACGGGACATGTTGGAAGCCTTTGGCGAGGGCGCGAAGGCGCCGGAAGTGCTGGCATCATTGATACTCAAGGGAGCGGCCCCGCCACTGAGGGAATTTTACGAATTGGTGCTCAAGGCGGTGGAGCGGGGTGTTCTCGTGGAGGTGGATGAGCCGGAGCCGGTGAGTCGCCCTCCGTTGAATTTTCGCTTCGTCCTGCCGAAGACTCTGGCCGTGTTTCTGATTCTGGCGGCGGCGGGGGCGACGGTTTACGCGATCCTGATGGCAGGTCTGCTGCGGACCGACAGCTACGGGATCGCGTTCGGCCGGATTTTTTCAACCCATATGCCGCTTCCGGGTTCCGGGTACGATTACCTGGCGGTCTATGCGTTGGTGTCGGTCGCGCTCAGCCTGGGGTACCTGTTGGCGGGCGGGGTGGCGAGGTCCGGCGACGTCGAGCTCTATTCGCCCCGGTTGCGATGGCGGAGCCCGGTGCCCCACTTCACGCTGGATCTTTCGGACTTTCGCATGGGCGGCGGCACCGGCGAAGCAATCGCCGCACTGGTTCGTTTGGTTCCGCTGGTGACGCTGTTCGCGGCGGCCGTGATGTGGGCGCCCTCGGTGGCGCCGCTGTTTCTGGTCGGGATCCTTTGGCAAACCCTGCCCTGGCGCGGCTATCCGGTCACTCAATTCCTGGGCGGAATCACGAACCGGATACCGCCCGACACCCACCGTGACCTGCTGTTCGACCGAAGTCGCCGCACTTGGCACGGTTTCAAGCGGCGCCTGGCGGCGGAGAATGGACGGTTTCTCGGGCTGTTGGGGCTGGCTTGGTTGCTGTGGGCCGCGTTTGGGGCCTATCTGTTGTTCCTGTTTTTTCCGGAATTCGTGGCGCGGGGAACCTCCGTCCTGCTTTCGCCCGTCTTTCAGTTGTCCGTGGTGGCGCTGGCCGCCCTGCTTCCGGTGGCGCTCGCGATCCGGGCCAGCCTCCACAACGCGCGTCTGGCGTTTCGCCGGAGGCGGTTGGAACGCTCCGCAAGAAGGCGCGTGGAGGCCCGGCTGGCCTCCTATTCGAAGGACCGACCGCCGCCGCAGGACAGAATTCTGACCATGTTGGAGGAAAGCATCGTTTTCAGTGAGATCCGGCCCGATGAACGCGTCGTCATCGCCGGCCAGTTGACTCCGCACTTCCTGGGAGCGCAGGAAACGGTGATCTCGGCGGACGGACCTCGCGATTGTGTCTATGTCGTCTTCAAGGGAAAGCTGGAGGTGTTGCGGGAACTGCCCAGCGGACGCCTGCTGCGGTTGGCGACGCTGAGGCACGGCGACACCTTCGGGACTATTCCCCTCTGGACCGAGCAGCCGCGCCAGCGGATCATCCGTACGGTGACTCCGGCCATCGTGTACGCGCTTTCCATGGAGGACTTCGCCGCCTCCATCATTTCGAAGGAGGGTCAGCAGGCGATACGGGACGCGGTGAAGGGGTCTTTCTTGTCCCGGATTCCCTTCTTTCGCCGCTGGCCGCGGGAGACGATCCGGCGGTTTGCCCGCACCGGCAGCTTTGTGTCGTGTTCGGCCGGTAAATATGTGACGCGGCAGAACGAGCGTAACGGGTTTTTTTATATTCTGTACGACGGCGTGTCCGAACGCATCGTCAACCGAAAGCGGCGCAATCGGCTGTCGATCGGAGAATTCTTCGGGGAGCTCAGCATGATGCGCGGGGCGCCTGCGGCCGAGGATGTGTACTGCCGGGAAGAGGCCCGTTTTCTTGTATTCGGTCGCGGCGATTTTGTCCGCTTTGTCTGCGAACATCCCGAGGCCGCCCTGGATTTCGAACACCTCTGTTCGAAAAAGCTGGGCCGCCCCGTGTTCCCCACCGCCTGAAGTCCCGGTTCTTCGCGATCTCGAGAGTCTCCGGCTTAGAGCGCGGAGCTACGGAGAAGAGCCGTAGCGCCGCTCTTCGGGCTGTGAAGCGGGGCGAGGGACGAGGGGCGGGTGGGGCGAGGCGGCGAAGGGTAGGAGCTTTTGTGTAGGCCTGTCCGTGAGGACAGGGGGCGGTGTACCGGGGCGTGCCGGGGGCGCTCCGGTAGTCGTTGGGAACTACCTGAGTGAGCCTTGAATCGGTAGCTCCGCTCTTCAGGCGGGCCGTAATAACTCGTCCGCGCCGGCGGCGTGTGTTAGGAACGGGAACATGGAATTGCGTGACCGCCTGACCCGTTATCTTGGAAAAACGCCCCGGACGGGGGATGCGGTTTTTATCGCGCCCAACGCCACCGTGATCGGTGACGTCACGCTGGAGGCTCTTACCAGTGTGTGGTATGGGGCGGTGCTCCGCGGTGATATCAACCGGATTTTGGTGGGCGAGGGATGCAACATCCAGGACGGCGCGGTGGTTCACCTCGCCGACGATCACGGCGTCGAGCTCGGCGCCTACACGACGGTGGGACATCGGGCGATCGTTCACGCCTGTCGCATCGGTCCGGGGTGCCTGGTCGGTATGGGAGCCACGGTCCTGGACGGTGCGGAAATCGGGGCCGGTTCCCTGATCGGCGCGAACACTCTGGTCACCCAGGGATTTCGATGCGAACCGCGTTCGGTTGTGCTGGGATCGCCGGGCCGGATCGTCAAGATGCTGTCCGAGGAAGAATCCGAAAAACTGCGCGGCTACGCGACGAAGTATATCGAGGTCGCCCGCGCCCACGCCGGAAAAGGCGTGGGGTGAGTATTGGCGCGGTGAGGGAATCCGTTTTCAGTTATTTCCCCCCAACGCCATCAACCCGGTATTCCGCTCAATGTTCCGCGCTGTCTTCGACCGACGGGCAGGTGCAGACCAGGTTGCGGTCGCCGTAAACATTGTCCACGCGGGCGACCGGCGGCCAGAACTTGTGTTCCCGGGTCCACGGAGCCGGGTAGGCCGCCTGGGCCCGGGTATAGCCGTGCCCCCACTCCTCACGCGCCAGCATGGCGGCGGTGTGGGGGGCGTTCTTGAGCGGGTTGTCCTTGCGATCCGTTTCGCCCTTCTCCACCGCCTGCATTTCGCCGTGGATGGCGATCATGGCATCGCAGAAGCGGTCGAGCTCCTCCTTCGATTCGCTTTCGGTCGGCTCGATCATCATGGTCCCGGGTACCGGCCACGACATGGTGGGGGCGTGAAAGCCGTAATCCATGAGCCGCTTGGCGACGTCCTCCACCTCGATGCCGGCGCGTTCTTTCCACTCCCGGAAATCCACGATGCACTCGTGGGCGACCAAATCCTTGTTGCCTCGATACAGAACTTTGTAGTGAGGCTCCAGGCGCTTGGCGATGTAGTTGGCGTTTAAAATGGCGTGTTTGGTAGCCGCGGTCAGGCCGGCCGGTCCCATCATCCGAATGTAGGCCCAGGAGATCAACAGGATGGACGCGCTGCCCCAGGGAGCGGCCGAAATCGCGCCGTCGTCGCCGCCGTTCGGTACTACCGGGTGTCCCGGAAGGTGGGGGGCCAGGTGTTCGGCCACCGCGATCGGTCCGACGCCCGGGCCGCCGCCCCCGTGCGGGATGCAGAAGGTCTTGTGTAGGTTGAAATGGCAGACGTCGCCGCCGATCGCCGCCGGCGTGGCCACGCCGAGCATGGCGTTGAGGTTGGCTCCGTCCAGATAGACCTGTCCGCCGTGCTCGTGCACGATGGCGCATACCTGGCGTATTTTTTTCTCGAATACGCCGTGAGTGGACGGATACGTGACCATGAGGGCGGCCAGGTTGTCGGCGTTGGCCTCGGCTTTGTCGCGCAGGTCGTCCAGGTCGATGTCGCCGCGCTCGTCGCACTTGACCGCGACCACCTTGAGGCCGCACAGCGTCGCGCTGGCCGGATTGGTGCCGTGGGCGGAAACGGGGATCATGCAGACGTCGCGGTGGCTTTCCCCGCGCCCGGCGTGGTAGTTGCGGATCGCCAGCAGCCCGGCGTATTCGCCCTGGGAACCGGCGTTGGGCTGGAGCGAGACCGCCGCGAAGTCGGTCATGTCGGCCAGCCAGGCTTCGAGCTGCCGGAATATCTCGCGATAACCCTCGGCGTGTTCGGGCGGGGCGAAGGGATGGAGTTTTCCGAACTCGGGCCACGTGATCGGGATCATTTCCGACGTGGCGTTGAGTTTCATGGTGCACGATCCGAGCGGGGTCATCGACTCCGTCAGGGAATGCTCCTTGGCTTCCAGCCGTTTTATGTAGCGGAGCATTTCGGTTTCGGTGTGGAATCGGTTGAAGACCGGATGCGTCAAATAGTCGGATTCGCGGGCGAACGGGGCCGCGTAGCCGAGGTCCAGAGCGGCGGCCCGTTCGTTCAGGCCGGCCGTATCCACCGAGCCGCCGAACACGGCGACCAGCTCTGCCAGGTCTTCGGCCGAGGTGGTTTCGTCGAGGGCGACACCCAGTTCGCCGGAATCGTACCGGCGCAGCAACATGCCTTTTTCAGCGGCGGCGGCGAGAATTTGGTCGGCCTTTCCCTTGGCCGGCTTCACCTTGAGGGTGTCGAAGATCGGGGTTTCGCCGCTCTTGTGGCCGAGCTCGGTCAAGTGTTCGCGGAGCAACAGGGTCATGCGGCGGGTGCGCTCGGCGATTCGTTTGATCCCGGCCGGGCCGTGGTACACGGCGTACATGGATGCCATGACCGCGAGCAGGACCTGGGCGGTGCAGATGTTGCTGGTGGCCTTGTCGCGCCGGATGTGTTGTGCGCGGGTCTGGAGCGCCAGGCGGAGTGCTCGGTTGCCCTCGGTGTCGTGCGAGACGCCGATCAGGCGGCCCGGCATGCGGCGTTTATGTTTCTCCCGCGTCGCGAAAAAGGCGGCGTGCGGGCCGCCGTAACCCAGCGGAACGCCGAAGCGCTGGCTGCTGCCGACGGCGATGTCGGCGCCGAATTCGCCCGGAGGGCGCAGGAGCGTGAGGGCGAGCAGGTCGGTGGCCACCACCGAAAGGGCACCCGCTTCGTTGAGGGCGGCGGTGAAGGCCGAATAATCGAGGATCGAGCCGTCGGTCGCCGGATACTGTACCAAACCGCCGAATACGGATGCGTCGGCTTCGAAGGCGCGGTGGTCGCCCACCCGGACCTCGATGCCGAGCGGCTGCGCCCGGGTGCGGACGACGTCGATGGTTTGCGGGTGGCAAATCTCGGAGACGAAAAACACCCGGCGGTCCGGTTTGCCTTTCAGGCCCCAGGCCATGGTCATGGCTTCGGCCGCGGCGGTCGCTTCGTCGAGCAGGGACGCGTTGGCGATCTCCAGGCCGGTGAGCTCGGTCACCAGGGTCTGGAAATTGAGCAGGGCTTCCAGGCGTCCCTGGGCCAGCTCAGGCTGGTAAGGTGTGTACTGGGTGTACCAGCCGGGGTTTTCCAGGATGTTGCGCTGGATGACCGGCGGTGTGACGCAGTCGGAATAACCCATGCCGATAAAGCTGCGCTGGACGACGTTGCGTGCGGCGATGCCGCGCAGTTCGTCCAGCATGGCCTGCTCGCCCAGGGGCGCCGGCAGGTTGAGGGATCGGGAGAGCCGGATGTCTTCTGGTACCGCGGTGTCGATGAGCTCGTCCAGGGAACGGTATCCCAGCAGTTTCAACATTTCCCCGGTGTCGGCCGGGGCCGGACCGATATGTCGGCGCGCGAACGAATCCAGCGGCGCCAGGAGAGCGGAAGAGTCGGGGACTCCGGCGCCCGCGGCGGCGTTGGTGTCGGTGATCGGCTCGTCGAGTTTTGGCATCCTGCGAATATACCGGGGCCGTTTGCGGTATCAACTTTTTTTCCCCGGCGCAGCGTCCTTGCTTGCTTGAATCCGGCTTATGGAGAGGCCTGGGGGTTTGACGTTGCTTTTTCAAGCGCGTTTGTGAAACTGTGCGAGTATGCCCGCCTCGATCTTGATAGTGGATGACGAGCGCCACACGCGCGAAGGCTTGCAGCAGGCGCTGGAGGAATCCTACGACGTGTATGTCGCGCGCAATGCGGACGAGGCCTTCAACCTGATGGAGGAAGAAACCTTCGATGTGGTGCTGACCGACTTGAAGATGGCCGGCAAGTCCGGCATGAAGGTGATCGACCGGGCGCTGAGTCTGCGGAATCGTCCGGTCTGTATTATGATGACCGCCTACGGAAACGTGGAGACGGCGGTGGAGGCGATGAAGCGGGGAGCTTTCGATTTCCTGACGAAACCTCTAAACCTCGAGAAACTCGAAATCCTCATCCGCCGCGCCCTGAAGTCGCGCCAGGTCGAAGAGGAAAACAAGCAACTGCACGAACGCCTCGACACCAAGTTCAGTTTCGAATCGTTTGTGGGCGAGTCGAAGGCGCTGCGGGAGGTGATCGATCGGGTGCGGCTGGTGGCGGCGTCGCGGGCGACTATCCTGATCGGCGGAGAGACCGGTACCGGCAAGGAACTCGTCGCCCAGGCGATCCACCAGAACAGCGACCGGGCCAAAGGGCCGTTCGTGGCGGTTCACTGTGCGGCACTGCCGCCGACCCTGCTGGAGAGCGAGCTTTTCGGACACGAAAAAGGGGCGTTCACCGGCGCCACCGAGCGGCGGGTCGGCCGTTTCGAGGCGGCCGACGGCGGCACACTGTTCCTCGACGAGATCGGCGAAATCGATTCCACCACCCAGGTGAAACTCCTGCGTTTTTTGGAAGAGCGGGTGTTCGAGCGAGTGGGCGGAATGCAGCCGATCAAAGTCGATGTGCGCCTGGTTGCGGCCACCAATCGTGACCTGGATGAACTTGTGCGCGAAGGGGATTTTCGGGAGGACTTGTTTTACCGGCTGAACGTGGTGCGGATCGAGTTGCCGGCGTTGGGCGAGCGCAGGGAGGACATTCCGGCTCTGCTGCGACACTTCATCGAGTACTACGCCCGCGAGAACGGGCTCGACCCGGTGGAACTGGATCCGGGAGCGATGCGGGTGCTCACCGAGTACTCATGGCCCGGAAACGTGCGCGAATTGCGAAACGTGGCCGAGAACATCACGATCCTGCACCGCGGGGGCCGGGTGACGGAGTATGACCTGGACCCGAAGTTCCGCGGCGAAGGAGTTTCCGCCCGGGACCGCACGCAAGGCGTCGCGCTCGCCAATCCCCATTCGGTGGAGGAGAACGAGAAGAAGATTTTGCGCAACGCGTTGTTGGAGGCCCGCGGCAACCGGAGCAAGGCCGCTCGCTTGATGGGGATCAGCCGCCGCACCCTGCACCGCAAGCTGGCCCAATGGCCGGAACTGGACGTGTTGGAGCGGAAGTGACCGCCGCTAGGAGTCTGTCGGGCTTCGCGGACAGACTCCCAACCCGGAATGGGGTCGGATATTGTTTCCTTGATTCGGAATCCGCGTTCCCCTTATCTAAAGCAGATTCCTTTAGTATGAAAAAAATCCTGATTCTCGTTCCGTTTTTTCTCCTATGCCGGGTTTTCCTGTCCGCCGAGGACGATTCCGCCCTTCGCGTAGGCGGTTCGGATTTTCTGGGGCCGGCGTTCCTGGAGGCGCTGGAAGGCTTCGGCCGCGAGGAGGAGATTGAGCTGGATATCGATCTCCAGGGCAGTTATGCGGCGCGAACTCAATTGCGGGCGGACCGGCTCGACTTGGCGATCCTGGCGGTGCCCTCCCGCGAAGAGGAATCGTTCGAGGAATACCAGGCCCATGTTTTCGCGTATCAGACGGTTGTATTCGGCGTCCACCGGGACAATCCGCTCAACGAGTTGAGTCTCAGTCAGATTAGGGGCGTATTGGGAGCGGAGGAACAAACCTCGTACACCCGCTGGGGCGACCTCGGGCTCGGCGGCGATCTGCGGCCCCGTTCCATCGCCCTGCATTCCATCGCCCCCGGGCGTAACGTGGCGGTTGACCTGTTCCGGTTCGAGGTGCTGCGCAATCCGCGCCTGCGCGGGGGTATCACCTACCACGAGTCTATGGATGGTCTGGTCGCCGCGGTGGACGACAGTTCGGCTTCGCTGGGGCTGTTGCCGAGGATTCCATCGGATGGCCGGCCGGTGCGGACCCTGGCATTGGCGGAGGATGACGATGGCATCGCGTTTGGACCGAGCCGCGAGAACATTCACAGCGGGGACTATCCGATCCGCCTGCCGGTTTACCTGGTGTTCCGGCACGAAAACGTCGACCGCGTGCGGGAACTGCT
>SLOW01000090.1 GCA_007132315.1 Opitutales bacterium | reverse complement strand
GGTGGGCGCGAGTACAGCCTTGGTTGCGCTGGCGGCTCTTTTCTGGGGTTTATCGGGCGGGATCGGCGGTATTCTCATGGCCGATGGCTGGGATGCGTTCGTGGTTTCATTCTATCGGGGTGCGATCGGACTGCTCGTCGTTCTCGTCTGGTTGGTGTTGCGACCGCGCGGTAGCGGATTGTCAAGCGGCCGGTTATGGTTCTGGTCGGCCATTGCCGGTGTCGGCGTCGCGGGCAACTTCTCGTTTTATTTCCTGAGCATCGCGCACGGCAGCGTCGCGGTTGCGGCCACGTTGATGTACTGCGCCCCCGTGTTTGTGTATCTGGTATCATTCGCACTAAAGCTTGAAAGGCCCACCGCGTTGAAGTGGGTCGCGATCGTGGTGGTGATGGTTGGTGTCGTCCTGCTGACACAGATATACGATATCGGCGCGAGCGGCGTAACGGCTATCGGAGTGGGTGCCGGTCTGCTTGCCGGATTGTCCTATGCGGTATTCATTTTTGGCTTCAAATACGCGGCGGCGCATGGAAGTCCGCAGGCAATCCTCTCGATCGCGTTTGCGGTACTCGCCGCCATTCTTATCTGGCCGGGCGAGGCCCGCCAGATCGTTGCCGCCCTGAGTACGCCGGATTGGCCGCTGTTCGCGGCACTGGGTGTGTTCGGAGCGGGCTTGTCATTTGTTTTTTATATCGTCGGCCTGAATCATACCGCGCCGGCCGTGGCCTCGATTGTGGCCATGGTTGAGCCGGTCACCGCGTCGCTCTTCGGGGTCGTTGTCTTGAATGAAAGCCTGGTGGGGGCGCAAATTTTGGGTATGGGTCTGATCTTGGTCACCGTAACCGTGTTGAGTGTCTCTTCGAGATCCGCGCGGCCACCGTCCTATATATCCACGAGCTGATTGGCGTTCACATCTGGAACGTGTCAATCCGCGCCCCGCCGCGGGAGGACGATTTCGGTGGGCCAGGCGGCGGGTGAAAGGCGGAGGAGGTAAAGGACGGTTTGTGCGATGTCCTCCGGCAGCAGTGCCTCGCTTCTCCAGGCGCCGGTCATCGGAGTCGCGACAAGGGCCGGACAAACAGCGGTCGTGCGGATTCCGAGGGATTGGCCTTCGTCGGCGAGGGATTGGGTCAGCGCCATCATCCCGAATTTGGAAATCGAATACGTCCCGGTCCCGCTCCAGGCTTCCTTGCCGGCCAAGGAAGAAATATTCACGATGCGCCCGCGAATGCCGTCCTGTTCCGGATTTTCGGACATCGCGCGAAATGCCTCCCGGGCGCACCAAAATGCGCCGTAGAGGTTGGTCTTGAGGACGCGGTCGAAGTCCGCTGTGGACGTCTCGGCGATAGTTCCCCAGCCGCCGATACCGGCGTTGTTGATCAGGATGTCGATTCGTCCGAACCGTTCGCGGGTTTGGGCGATCAAGCGAACACAGTCCTTTTCAATGGCGATATCGGCGGTCATCGCCTCGGCTTCGCCAACGTGCGCTTCACGCAGTTCGGCGACAACGTTCCTGTTGGCCTCTTCGCGCCTCCCGGCCACCATGACCAGCACCTTGGCCGCGGCCAACGCATCCGCGATCGCCCGGCCGATACCGCTGTTTCCTCCCGTGACGAGCGCCACCTTTCCGTCGAGTGAGTTCATGCTCTTTATTGTGAGCCATTTGCCCCCGATCGCAACCGCCGATCGCCGTCTGGCGGTCGGGGCTCGGGGTGAATGCGATTCGGTTAAGACATTTATCGTTTGACGAAACCGAATCGCTATCAGGCTCCCGCGCCGCCGGTGCGGGCAGGATGCGCATTGTTCGTGTGCCCGGCACGAGCATGAATTCATGCACCTTACTTGGGAAGCGGAGGTATTATCCGGAACGCCCCAGAAGCCGGCTCGGCGCTACGGGGAATGGTTTGGCCATGCAGGTCCGTGCTTCAGCGGGAACTTTCGGGGTAAGGCGGTTTTCGAGGTACAATAGAACACTTAGGTTTCAAGGTTCATGCCGGCTCCCGGGGGTTTCCCCCGTTCGACTGTGAACTCGTATTTCATGGCCCGGAAAAGGGAGACGCAGAGCAGCAGCATGACGAGGGTAAAGGGCAACGCGGCCGCGATCGCCAATTGCTGCAGGCCAACGAGGCCTCCGGAAACAATTAATCCGGCGGCCGCGGCGGACTGGTAGATACCCCACACTATTTTCTTCGAAACGGACGGGGTAAGGTTCCCCTTGGAAGTCATCATGGCCAACACGTAAGTTGCCGAGGCCGCCGAGGTGACGAAAAAAACAACCAAAAGCAAAATGGCCAGGACGGTGAGGCTTGGAGTGAAGGGATAATAACCGAGAAATTCAAACAGCGCGCGCGGCACATCCTGTACCGCGGAAGCCGCAATATCTCTGCCTTCCACAAGCTGGAGGTGAAGTGCCGCTCCCCCGAAAACCGAGAACCACAGAAAGGTCAGAAGCGAGGGAACCAGTAGCGCCCCGAGAACGAATTCCCGCACAGTCCGGCCGCGCGAGATACTCGCGACGAAAAGGCCGACGAAGGGTGACCAGGAAATCCACCAGGCCCAATAGAAAAGTGTCCAGTTCTTCGTCCAGTCGTGTCCCTCGAATGGATTGGCGTTCAGGCTCATCGTGAGCAAAGAGGAGAAATACCCTCCCAGGGAAGTGGTGAACACGTTCAGGATATAGGAAGTCGGGCCGACGATGAAAATAAAGGCCATCAGAACCAGAGCCATCAAAATATTGATTTTGCTGACTACCTGAATTCCGGTGTCCAGGCCGGTTATGCTGGCCAGCAGGAACAACACGGTAATCGCGCCGATGATTCCCAGGGTTAATCCCTGAGAACCGTCCAGCGGGCTGACCTCGGCGAGTCCGCTCGATATTTGCAGGGCACTCATGCCAAGCGATGCGGCGATTCCGAATACCGTGGCGAAAACGGCCAGGACATCAATGGCATGGCCCGCCCGTCCGTAGATACGGTTGCCCAGCAGGGGATAGAAACAACTCGAAATCAACGGAGGCATTCCCCGCCGGAAGGAAAAATAAGCGATAGCCAGGCTGATGGTGATGTAAATAGCCCATGGATGCATGCCCCAGTGATAGAAGGAGTGCACCATGGAAAATTTGGCTGCTTCGGGACTTCTCCCAACGAGGGATTGCGGAGGATCCACGAAGTGGCTCAAGGGTTCGGCGACGCTCCAGAAAATCAAGCCGATGCCCATCCCGGCGGCAAAGAGCATGCTGAACCAGCCAAAATAACTGTATTGGGGTTTTTCATGGTCTTTTCCGAGCTTGAGATTTCCGTAGCGGCTGAATGCCAGAATGATTGGAAATACAAGGAAAATAAGGCCGGCAATCAGGTATCCCCAGCCAAAATGATCGATAATCAGCCCGTGCATTTGTCCGGACCTGTGATCCAGCCATTCCGGAGCGAAGAGCCCCGCTCCCACCACGGGCAATCCCAAGAGCAGAGCGGCGACAAACACGCTTTGTTGCCTGATTAGGGCCGCTATTCGGTGCATGGTGCTTCCTGTTTCGTACCAATGCGGCGCGAGGGGATCAGCAGGACGGAGACTGTCGCCTCGTGGGTGACCCGCTCCGCCGTGGAACCCAGCATGGTATCGAGAGTATGCTCCTTCTCATGCTCGTGTTTTCCCATAACGATCAACTCCACTTCGCGCTCCCGAGCTTCCCGCAGAATATGCCGCCTGACGTTTCCCACCGCACTGATCGTTTCTATCGTTTCGAAGGAGCCTTCGCATTCGTTTCTGATGGCGCTCAGTCGATGGAAAATCTCCTCGCGTCGAGTCAGTTCGCTCCATGGATCCGGAGCACGCCAGCCGACATGGAGCACATACAAACGCGTCGCGGCCAGATGCTCGTCCCGGAGGTAGGGAACAATTTGCTCGTGTCCGCCTTCGAGACTTGCCGCGTAGAGGACGCTTTCAAGACGCGTTGTCTCCATCTTTCGGCCGTGCGGCTTATAGACGAATAACGGCACATCGGTCAACCGTGCCACATCGACCGTCGTATTTCCCAGGAGTGTGCGCTGCAGGAAGCTTTTTGTCCGCCAGGGAATACAGATGAAGGAGAGCTCGCGTTGCGCGGCCACCGTACAGATTTCCAACGCGGGGCTGCCCGTGCGTACGACCGTTTCGATGTTATAACCTTCCCCCGCAAGTTGTCCGGAGAGTTTCCACAGGCGCCTTTCGGCTCCGGAAACGCTCTCCAGTCCGGAAGAAACGACGTGAACCAACACGATCGTGCGGGTTTCGAAGTTCCGCAGAAATGATGTCAGCGACTGAACCAATTCCGGCGGTTCGTCAAAACGAAGAGGAATCAACGCACTTTCAAACACGATTGCAGGCCCCCGCGGAGTTTGTCATCGCCACAAAATCTTAGCGCTCTTTGTCCGTTCCCATTCCCTCCCGGCATCTGCGGGGTTGCGAATGAGCAGGCGTTTGAGGCCGGGCGGAGATTCCTGACGGATCGCAGCGTCGGCGTCATCGACATTCATGACCTGGCGTGAACTTCCAGTCATGGCCGCAAGGAAAGCCTGAAGAAGAAGGTACGTCGAGCGAATTGTGTCGAGGGCGATTCCGCATGGAGTGAACGGCAGGAACGCGGTGATTGCGGTGTCGGATTGCGCCACGCCTTTGAGGAGGGAATCGAGGGCCTTCCGAAACGTTCCGTCTCACTGCGTGAGCCTGAAATTAACCCGGATGAAACTCCGCTGTTCCGCCGCGGGGAGTGTAACGGTGAGGCGGCGATCGGTACGCGTTTTCGAAACCTCCCAGGGAAGGGCGGTTCGCCAGGTTATGAGGTCATCGCTGATTTCGACGCTGGGGGTAATGTCGTATGCTTCGGGGTTGAGGACCATTTCGAAGCTGAGCGGATCCGCCGAGACGCGGTTCAGGGCGGAAGCGGCGGCGTCGGGTGCCAGGGGATCGGCGCCGGTGGCGTATTTTGCCAGGTTCGAAACCCCGTCATTCGCGGGAGTCATCGCCGGCCCGGTTTGTTCCGGCGCGTCACGCAGGGCCGCCTCGCTCCAGGCGTGGAAGCCCGTCACATCACCCGCCGCCAGGACAACCAGTCCGTCGCGGGATTCTCCTGCGGCGGTGTTGAATTCTCCTCCCAGCCACACCCGCCCGTTGGCGCTGTCAAACCAGGCCGCCCGCAACGGGCCCGCGCGGGCGGCCGCTTTCGGATCGACAGGGGCGAGTCCCTGTCGCGAAAAGGTGATCCACGAATCCGTCTCGCGGCGTTGCCGGGATTGGAGTTCCGGCGCCCGGAACGTCGGGTCGATTCGTCCGTTCCGGTCGAGCCGTACCAAGTTGGCCTTTTTGGGAAGTTCGCCCTGGGAGGGTGGCCCCCAGACGTACACTTTTCCCGACCCGGCCGGGGCGGCGCCGGAAACGCGGCGCGGTGCGGCGTCGAAGCCCGCGTCCCACCGCCCGTAATGCCACCGCCGTACGGTCTGCTTGCCGCCGGAGGATTCGGCAAAGATCACCGTTCCGTCCGGCATCTGGCAGAGGGGGTGAAATCCCCGTCCATCGGCGCCGTCCACATGCGACAGCACTTCGCCGGAAGCGTTGTGCAGGGTACCTTCAAGGAAAAACGAGCCGTCGGACAATACGAGGAAGGGTTCCGACATGGGTGACAGGGAACCGCCGCGTTGCGAAAACGAGGGATCGGGGGCGCCGTTCGGAAGCAGGCGGCGAATGACCCACGAGCCGACACCGACGCTGTCTCGGTAAAAACCAACCAGAATTCTCCCGTCCGGCTGAACGCTAATCTGGATCAGGCGGGAAAACGGTTCGTGAACCGGCGTGTCGAACGCGCTCACCACAAACGATTCGTCGATTTCGCCATCGGGCAGCAGGCGCACGATATCGGTTCTCTCTCCCTCGCCGAGGATGACGGAACGGCCGGTGGCAACGAGGATGCTGTCATCCGGCGCGATCGCCATCGACGCGACCGTTTCGAGCCTCGGATCGGGAGCGAACGTTTCGTCGCGGATTCCGTCGCGATTCCATTTAACGAGACCGGCGGACGGCTCGCCTTCCGCCCGCTGGAAACGACCGGCGGCGAGAAGCCCTCCGTCGGGAGTCGGAAGCAGATGGTTGACCGATCCCGGGCGTTCCAGGCCGGGACGTTGCCACGCGGGGTCCTCGGTCCCGTCGGCGAGGATGCGCCGCGTTCCGTCGAGCAGGAACGTGTCGTTGGCGAGCGGCAGGATACGGGAAACGTGTCCCGGGCTCGTGAAACCTTCGTCGAGACTCCCGTCCGCGAGCCATCGCCGCAACGTGCCGTCTGGCCCGGATGCCAGGACCGCGCCGCCGGCCGCTTCCGCGAAAGCGAAAGGTGCGAAGGCGGGAATCCAGAAATCCCGTACTTGGACCGCTTCGCCTTCATTGTTCCGCAATTCCACCCGATAGGAATCAACATTCGTGCCGGGAAAAAAACGCGGAAGCGGGGGGGCGAACGTGAGGCGAATCCCGCCATCGGCCGAGGATTCCAGCGAGGCCGGACGTTCGGAATCCAACGCTTCCGGGGGACGTTCCGGAACGAGATCGCCGTTCGCGTCGATCCAGAAGAGTTGTTGCTCGATAGGCTGCCAGGAGATGTTCTGCGATCCGAGCACGCCGATTTGTCCCTCGGGGCCGGGCACGGCGGCCCGCGGCGGAAGGGGGTGTTGATCGGAAGACAGGATTTCCGGACTCCACGCTTCGGCGGTCACGGCCTGACGGACAAGGATTCGGGCGTTATCCGCTTGAACAACGATGAAGTAAAGATAACCGTCGCGCTCGAACTGCGGGATCAACCGGACGTCCGGCGGCGCCTCGTTGAAGAAACCTTCGCTCACCTGGCCGCCGGCGCCGATCAGGGCGCCGTGGCTGTCCGGCCGTGCCACCATCAGGCGTCCGTCGTCAAGGACCCGGAGTTCGGGACTGGCGGAGGCGCCGAACGGTATGAAGGCCGGCGACCCCGGGGCATCGACCGGCGGCAGCAGCTTTTCCGCGAGCACCTCGAGAATCGCGCCGTCCGCGTCCAGTTTGAGGATCCCTCCGGATTCGTTACCCTCAACCGTGTGAAACGCAGCCCATAGGTACAGTGTACCGTCCGGACCCCGTGCGGCTTCCGCGAACGCCACTTGTTCGCGCGTTTCCGGAGCGATCGATTCGACAAGAGAGCCGGGCAAGCCCCCCAGGCTCAGGGGAAACAACACGGCGGAAAGCAAGAAAGCGGTTTTCATTCGTTCGAGCTCCCCTGTGGGGCGCGGAATCAAATCTTTCCATCCCGTGCCGTTGCCGTCAATCTCCGAATGGGGAACGGAAGGGGCGGTGCCATTTTCCATGCCTTCAAACTTTTACGCGGTCCTTCTGTTTCGGGAACTCCTCGGTCCAGCACGAGACGATTCGCATATGACCCGATTTCAATTCATCCGACCGCAGTCTCCTGGCCGAATTTCCGGCGGAAGTCGGGGTAGTTTTTGACCCAGTCGAATTTGATGTCGCTGGAGACGGCTTGGAAGTGGAGTTTGCCGCAGTTGATCTTGGATTGCTCCCGGTGGTCGAGGTCCTGCCATTCTTTGTCGATCTTGGTCTCTACGACGAAATAGAGTTTGAGGTGGTCGTTTTCGCCCTGGTACACGATGGCCCAGTCGGGGGAGTAATCGCTGTAGGGGGTGTCGATGACGAAGCGGCCTTTGCGGAGCTTGGTGAAGAGGCGGACGTTGGGGTCGCGATCGAGTTGGACGGCGAAGTCGTACTCTCCGTTGCTGTCCACGTTGTAGTACTTGTGGATGGCTTTTTTCGCTGTTGGAGAGGTTTCGTAGGCGCGTTTTCTCACGCGGGTGCGTTCGGCCTCGTTGCGGACCTGGCGGAGGGCGTTGACTTGTTCGGCGAAGCGTTGCTGGTCGATGGGTTCGGCCTCGAGGATGCGGGTGCGGTCGAGTTCGTAGCCCTGGATGATTTCGTAAGCGTGGACGCTACGGGCTTTGGCGGCGCGGAGCTGGGTGTCGATGAGCTGGGTGACTTCCTCCAGGCGGTCCTGGGAATTGAGGAGATCGCGTTTTTCGATACCGCGGACGATTTCCAGGATGGCGAGGCGGGGAAGAAAGGTGTGGTACATGATGTGGTCCACGATTTGCAGGTCCGTCTTGCGGACAAGCGGGTCGGTCAGGGGAACGGTGACCGTATCGGCTGGTCCTTCCTGGACCATCCGGGCCTGGCGGGTGCGCTGCTGGAAGGTGAGGCTGCCGCTTTCGATGGTAACTTCGGCTTCCAGGGTCTGGTTGGCGAAG
>SLOW01000174.1 GCA_007132315.1 Opitutales bacterium | reverse complement strand
CGCCTCGGGACGGGGATGGGTGCGGGTGGGTGCCGGAGAACGCGTGTCGGTCGGGACGGACACGCTGGTCTTTATTCCGCCCGGGGAGCCTCACGCCTATGGCACGGACGACGCCGTCCTGTGGTCGATATATTGGGCGCACATGCGAGGGGAAGAAGTCGCCGGGTTTCAGAAGGTCCTGGCGGTGACCGCCCGGCGTCCCGTCGTTGCCCTGCCCGAAGGGAGTGCGGAACGCGCCGGATTCAAACGGATCCACGAGTGCCTCGAAGAGGATTACACCCTTCCCAACCTGTTGAGCGCCGCCGCCCGATTGCGACTGGCGCTGGCCGAACTCAACCGGGCGCGACTGCGGTATCCCGCCTCGACCGGCGCAGATCCGGTCGGGCGTACCATTGTCTGGATGCGCGAACACCTCGACGAACGGGCGAAGCTCGCTCAACTCGCCACCAAGGCGGGCCTCTCCGCCGCTCATTATTCGACCCTGTTCCGGCGCAAGACGGGTTATTCTCCGGTCGATTATTTTCTCCGAATGAAGGTGCAGCACGCCTGCCGCCTGCTCGACACGACGGAGATGCGCGTGGAAGACGTCGGTGCGGCGGTGGGTTACGACGACCCTTTTTATTTTTCGCGGCTCTTCCGGCGCGTCATGGCGAAATCGCCCCGCGCCTATCGCGCCTCGCCCAAGGGGTAGGATCCCGCCGCTCACGCACCGGTCTACAATGGAGATCGGTCTGTATGAGTGGCTCGCCACTCGCACCCGCTTCCGTCGAGTTCTCTAGGAGAAATGGCGAGGAGCCGCATTTTGGGGAACGGTGAAGCTGCCCGACACGGAGCGGCCTTGTCAGCCTGGACCATCCGACGGTGCCTGGACGGGAATCAGTCATAGGACAGCGTCACGATCAATGGACGAGTGCGGACCTTACTGCCTGATCCTGACTCCATCGCCGCGGTCGTCAACCTGTGATCCGCGCACGTGGTCCGAGCGCCAGCGGGAAGGCGTGCATTGCGTTGCGGCCCTCGCTCGCGAGGTGCCCGCGCTCCCGCGTTTTACGCGTGCGCCGGTGAGAGTTTTCCAGTTCACTGGAAAGGAATTGGCCATGTTTCTTCGATTCGACAACGTCGCCCATACTTATGCGGACTCCGGCACGGTGCTGGATATTCCGGAGCTGACGATAGAGGAAGGGTCCTTCGTTGCGTTGATCGGTTCCAGCGGGTGCGGCAAGAGCACCTTTCTGCGGCTGCTTTCCTCGCTGGAACGCCCCTCGACCGGGACGGTCCACATCGCCGGGGCGCCGGCGGACGGAACGCCCGATTCCCTGGCCATGGTTTTCCAGGAGCCCGCCCTGCTGCCCTGGCTTACGGTCGAGAACAACATCGCCCTGCCCTTCCGACTGACCGGGAAAAAACGTTCCGAACGACGAAAGGCCGCCGAAAGAGGCGCCCGGCGGGTGGGACTCGCGGATGCTCTGAGTCTCTACCCCAACCAGCTGTCCGGCGGAATGAAGATGCGTGTCTCACTCGCGCGCGCCCTCGCCACGGAACCGCGGCTGGTGCTTCTGGACGAGCCCTTCGCCGCGCTGGACGAGATCACTCGCAACAGCCTGAACGAGGATCTTTCCCTGCTGCACCACCGGAATCGTTGGACCACCGTGCTTGTCACCCATTCCGTGCACGAAGCCGCCTTCCTGGCCGATCGCATCCTGGTGCTCAGTCCCCGGCCCGGCCGAATCGCGGCCGACCTGTCGAATCCCGCGCCGCAGCCGCGCCCGGCGGCTTACCGGGAGGACTCTTCGTGCCTGAAGACAGTCACCGCCCTGCACCGGAAGCTGCGCGAGCACGCGTTCGCATGAGACGCCTTCAACAGTTCGCGTATCCGGTCACGGCCGCCCTCCTGGCCCTCGGGTTGTGGTACGGGCTTGCGGCGGGGCTCGGTGTCCCGGGCTATCTTCTTCCGCAACCGCACGAAGTCGCGCGCGCGTTCGGCGACGAATTTCTCACCCTGCTGCGAGGGCTCACGACCACCGGCGCGGCCGCGCTGGCCGGGCTGGCTCTGTCCGCAACCCTGGGGCTCGGGATGGCGCTTCCGCTCGGGGCATCGCGGGTGTTGCGTCAAGCGCTGTATCCGCACGTCCTGTTGCTGCAAATCGTTCCGGTTGTGATCCTGACGCCCCTCCTCGTCCTTTGGCTTGGGCCGGGATTTCCGAGTGTCACCGCCGTCACCTTCCTCATCACATTCTTTCCCGTCGTCTCCAACACCACCCAAGGACTCCTGGCAACTCCGCAGGTGTTGCTGGATCTATTCCGTACCCGGAAAGCCAGCAAGACTCAGGAAATGTTTCTGTTGCGGCTTCCGTATTCGCTGCCGCATTACTTCGACGGTCTCCGCATCGCGGCCACCCTGGCGCCGGTGGGCGCCATCGCCGGCGAGTTCTTCGCCGGCAGCGGTTCCGGAGGCCGGGGTGGGTTGGGTTACCTGGTCATCGTATATTTTTCGCGTCACGAAACAGCCGCGCTCTTCGCCACGGGATTCACCGCCTGTCTGCTGGGGTTCCTCTTTGTCGGCGCGGTGTCCATCGCGGCCCGCTTATCGCTGAGACACTGGTACGAAAGCTATCGCGCCGATTCACAGTGACGGACATCCGGTTTCTCGGCGGAGGCACGCGACGCAAGAGCCTGTCTCCGTTACGGACCGATATCCACGCGGTAATAGCCGCCCTTCAGACCGCCGTTGCGGCGGAATTCGTCCTGCAAGAGATCGCCCAGATTCTGTTGAAAATAAGCGTCGATCGCGTCGGACTCGGAGCTCTCCAGCAAGAAGGCGGATCCTGCTTCCCCGGCGCGGCCGATTTGCAACGTGAACGCCATGGGGACTCCGGAATAGACCGTTTCGTCCAGGTGTTCGCCAACGGTGTCGGAGGACACGTCAAACCTCCTCACCGGCTGCCCCGCACCGAAGCGGCGTACTTCCACCCGGGCGAATCGGACGGCGGTGGACGGCGGTTCCCGGTCACGCCTGCCCATCGAGGCAAAGGGAGCACGGTCCGCTTGCAGGAGGAGTTCCCTCGGATCTCCGGCCGTTTCCAACCGAAGCGACAACTCCGCCGCGGCCGGCGAATCGCCAAAGGAAAGTCGGGGCGGGTAAAGGTCGAAGAGCTCTTCGGGCTGGCGGCCGCGAATGCGTTCCAGATCCCCATCCGTGGTATTCCATCGCGAAGGCAGGTAGAGGGGAGCCGTATCCAGGAGGGCAACACGGTCGAAACCGAGACCGCGGACTGCCTCGCTCCCTCCGTGAGTCATGGTCAGGTAGGCGCGCTCGACGAGCAGCTGGCGCTCGGGCGTCGGATCGACACTGAACAGAGCCAGGCCCACGGCGTGAACGCCTATGCCCGCCGAGATCGCGATCCCCCAGTGGCGTTTGGCTTGGCTAGAACCCGCGCCGCCTTTTTTCGGTTTCGCCTTCATCGCCTGCCGCTTTCAAACAAATCCAGATCCGGATCCGGATCCAACGGCGCCGCGGCCACCTGCACCCGGGCGACGCCCGCCGAGCGGGCCATTTCGGCCACTTCGAGCAGTGTCTGCATCGAAATCGAGCTATCGGCGCGAATGAGGAGCGCGGCGTCGGCGTCCTGACTGAAGTGTTCGCGCAGGCGTTGTTCGAAGTTGTCGAAATTCAGAATCGAACCTTCGAACAACAGCATCTCGTTGGCGCCTATGGTGAGAACGGCGTCGGTGCGGATCCCCACCAATTCTTCCGAGCCGACCCGCGGCAGGTCGATGCTGATCCCGGGCGCGAAGATGAAACGCGAACTCAACAATGTGAATCCGAACGCGAGCAAGAGAATATCAAACAGGGCCACCATATCGAAGCGCCGTGACGGCGCTTTCAACCGGGCCTGCAGGTTGAACGGACGGGTGATCATGATTCCGTCTCGGACGAGCCGGAGGGGTACTCCGGCACCGCCGTTTCACTGTGCAAATCCTTCAGAAGGAACGCCATGATATCGTTCCCGACCCATTCCATATCGTTCGCCAAGGCACGCACCCTTCCGTAGAGAAAGTGCTGCGCCAGATAAGCGGGCACCGCGACCGCCAACCCGGCGGCGGTGGTGAGCAGCGCCTGCCACACACCGTCGGCCAACAGGCCGGCGTGGGCGTAGGCGCCCTCCTCCTGGATCAGGTAAAACGCGTTGATCAACCCGAGGACCGTTCCGAGCAAACCGAGAATGGGTGCGACGTGGGCAATGGCCGTGATCGAGCCGATCCGGCGCTCCATCGCCGGAATTTCGACCAGAGCGGCCTCCTGGATGGCGAACCGCATCCGGGACTCGTCTTCCTCGTGGTGCAGAAGCCCCGCCTTGACCACGTTGGCCACCGGCCCGGGGGTTTCCTCGCAGACGGTCAGCGCCTCCACCAGACGGCGTTTCCGGAGGATATTCTTGATCCCGGAAACGAACTCGTTCGAACGGATCTGGCTGCGGTGGAGGAAGAGCGTGCGCTCGATAAAAAGGATCAGGCCGACCAGGCTCAGGAAAAGCAACAGCCACATGATGGGGCCGCCCTTCTCAAACAGGCTGAAATCGAGAATTTTCATGGCAAATACAAGGTGAGCACAGGGTTGCAGCTTCGAACGGAGGCGTCAACGCGTTGTCAGCGGCGTCAGGCGCGACCGGGCCAGGGATTCGCCGGGGAGGCGGTGGTGAAAAATCAAGGAATAAGCTTCCCTCGCTTCATTCCAACGCTCCCCCTCCTCGAGGAGGCGAGCCAGGTGAAAGACCGAGCGCGAAGCCCAGTAACGTCCCTTAGAGCCCAGAGATTCGGAGTTATCGTCTTCAAACACGGCCGCGATCACCAACCAGTAAATCTCACGGGCCTCTTCCCGGTTTTCCAACTTCTCGTGGGCGAATCCGTATTTGAAACCGGCCTCGGCGCGCATGTCGGCGGTCAACTGGGGCAGATCGTACAATCGCTCGAGGGTGACGACGGCCCGTTCCAGGAACGACTCGTCGGTCGTTTCTCCCTGCGCCAGAAAGGTGTCGGCCAGGGAGACCTTGACCCGAAACCATTCGGGATGATCCGGGTAACGGTTTTCCAGGGATTCGTAGATCTGGCGGGCCGTTCCGAACCGGTTCATCGCGCGGAGCAGGTCGGCCTGTTTCAACCGGGCGTGAAAAACCAATTCATGATCGGGATAGGTTTCGATCAGTCTCTCGAGCCGGCCTATCGCCCTTTCCTCATATCCCTCGTCGAGCCCGCCGCGCCCAGTGTTCACGGCGGCTTCATACAAAGCGATCGGTGCGTAGGGGCTTTCCGGGTACGAATCCGCCAGAGCCGTGAGCAGTCGCTCCGCCTCGACCGTTTGACCCGTGCTCGCATGGTACCGGGCTTCCACCAGATAGGAGTAAATCGCCGGCTCGTCGCCACTGTTTTCCTCGCGCAACCGCCGCAGAATCGCAACGGCCTCTTCGGCTTGTTGCCTGTCCAGAAGAGCCTGGGCTCGAAGGAGACGCGTATAGCCCCGGATCGAACGAACCAGTTCCGCCGACAACTCGGCGCCCACGGACTGGCGGTCGAGCTCCGACAAAACCACGTCGAGCAGAGGAAGCGTCTCATCCGAACGTCCCGATTCGAAAGCCAGCTGAGCCCTCAACCACAGGAAACGAATTCTCAGCGCCTGGGGAAGACGGTAATCGTCTCCCCGGTCGATCAATTCGGAAACACGCCCGTAGGCCTCTTCCATTCGACCTCGTTGCTGCATCTCCCGCAACAGGTTCCACTCGGCCTGCCAGAGATAATCCAAATCCTCCAGGTTCTGAAAGCGAACCTCGTCGAGGTGGGCGCGCACCCGGTCCATCCGGCCGGCCCGCAGCTCGGCGATCACCCGCTGAAACAGAAGCAGCCCCGGGGACAGCGTCTCCGCGCCCTCGCGCAGGACGATTCCGTAGGCGTCCGCCGCGTTTTCATAATCCTCGGCCCGGAAATAACAGTCGGCCACGAGCACCCCCAGTTCGGAACGGCTGGTCCCTTCGGGAATCTCGTCCCGGAGGCGATTCACATAGTCGGCCGCGGTCCGGTACTTCTCCTCCTCCCAGGCGATGTGTCCAAGCAACCGCAGGGCGTCTCGCCTCAGGCGCGATCCCGGGTACTGGCTCAGGACGGTCTCCGCATCCTCGGTCGCCTCCTCGAAACGGCGCGCGGCGAAATGAATGCGGGATCGAAATATCAGGAGTTCGTCGATCAGCGAGTGCTGGACCTCACCATCGATCAATTCGGCGAGGAGATTCTCGAAAAATTCCCGCTCATCCCCTTCCGGCAAATCGCGTCCGAGCTGGTACAGGGCCGCGCGCTGCAGATTGCGGGTGACGCCGGTGATCAGCAACTCCTCGAAAGCGGCCCGGCCCCTGGAGTGCTCCGGTCCGGCCACGAGCCCTTCCAGCAGTAAAAACCGATCCCGCAGTTCCCGTTCCATGACCGGGACCCGCGCACGCCACCGCGCCGCCTCGTCAATCGCCTCGTCGGTACGATCAAGCGCCTCCAGCACCAGGACTGATTTCTGAGCGAAACGAAAAACCGTCACGGTCCCATCATGAGCTTCCATTTCGTTCCGCAACCGTTCCAGGGTCTCCTCGGTCGGCTCATCGCGGAGCAGGAGCGTCCGAAACCGCACCAGCGTAAACTCGGAACGCTGGGCGGCCGACACGGCTGCCGCTTCGGCCTGACGATAAAGACGGTTCGCCTCCTCGGTGTCGCCCTCGACCTCCCGCAACGCCCCAAACAAAAACGCGTACCAGGCGCGGTCCTCACCGGTCAGCGCGCTCTGCGTGATTTCCTGGAGCCGATACCGAAATTCCTCCCAACGCCGTCCATGCCAGGAAAGCATAGCCCGGCGCAGCAGAAGGGTGTCGTTGACCTCGCCGCGATAAGAGTCAAGGAGCACGCCCGCGTCGCTGAAGCGCCCCAGAGCCAGGAGCGCGTTGCTCCGGTCGATCGTCAACCGGGGACGGCGCACATCGCCCTCCGGCAGCAGATCCTCCGCCTCCCGATACAGATCCATCGCCAGAGAGGGAAAACCCATTCGGAGCGCTTCGTCCGCCGCGTGGCGTTTCCAGATGAAATGGACAAGCCGCGCGCCGGTTTCCGACGGATCCTCGATCGCAAATGGCGGCGCCTCCGATACCGCGGAAGGAGCGACGCACGGCACAGCCACGGCCCCCGTCAGAACGGCCAGGCCGAAAAGCCAGGCCGCGCCACCACCGGGAAACACCCTAAGTATCCGACAAGCAAGATATTCAAACGCGACGATCAACATCCGACTCCAATTCTTCAATCTTATCGAATGACGTTGAAATGACAATGCGCAATCGAAAATCGCGGGCGCCACGGGCGGGGAGACCGACCGCCTCCAAAACGCGCATCGGCTTCTCCGAACGGGATCAGTCGAATACAACCGTCTTGCGGCCGTAAACAAGGATGCGGTGTTCGAGCTGCCAGGCGATCGCCTGGGACAGGACGATCTTTTCGATATCGCGGCCCTTCCGGATCAGGTCCGGCACGCCGTGCCGATGGGAAACCCGCACCACGTCCTGATGAATGATGGGGCCGTCGTCCAGCACGGGTGTCGCGTAATGGGCGGTCGCTCCGATCAGTTTCACCCCGCGGGTATGAGCCTGATGGTAGGGTTTGCCTCCGACAAAAGCCGGCAGGAAGGAATGATGAATATTGATGACCGGACAGCCGATCCGCTCGAGGAAACGCGGCGAAAGCACCTGCATGTAGCGGGCCATGACCACAAAATCCAGTTTCTCACGCCCGAGCACATCCAACTGCCGCGCCTCCGCCTCCTCCTTCCCGCCTTCGGGCACCGGAACATGAAAGAACGGAATCCCGTAATGCTCGCAATCTCCACGCACGACTTCGTGGTTGGAAACGACGCACGCCAATCGGCAACGGAATTCACCGGCCCGCCAGCGCTGGATCAGATCGTGGAAACAATGGGTGAAGCGCGAAACCAGAATGGCGAAAGCCGGAAGGTGATCCGGCAGCGCGACCCACGCCTCCATGCCGAGCTCGCTTGCGTATTTCCGGAACGCGGACGTCTCGGCCTCGAGATCGCCGGACATACTGTCCCATTCGATACGCTGGAAAAAAATCCCCTCCTCCCGGTCCCGGTGCTGATCGGCGTGAATGATGTTGCCGCCCCGCTCGAAGATCCAGCCCGACAGGCGGGCCACGATGCCTCGGCGGTCGGGGCCGGAGAGCAAGGCGATCAAGCGCTTTTCCCGTTTGTCCGGCATCGGAGTCAGGCAACGGCCTACTTGGTCACCTTCTTGTGGTAGGATTGGATCGACCGCACCTCGATCTCCTTCTCACCGCCGGCACGAATGCCGTTCAAGGCCGCAAAGGCACCCGTGATCGTGGTCATAATACACACGTTGCGGGCGACGGCCACCGAACGGATCTTG
>SLOW01000108.1 GCA_007132315.1 Opitutales bacterium | reverse complement strand
TTCTCGGATCAGTCCATCCACCGAAAGCCTTTGGTACCGACATGTTCGAATCACTCACCGACAAGCTAAGCAACACCCTCCGCAATCTGCGCGGCGGCGGCCGTCTGACCGAGGACAATATGGCCGAGGCGCTCAAAGAGGTGCGCACCGCCCTGCTCTCGGCCGATGTGCATTTCAAGGTCGTAAGGGATTTCATCGACCGCGTGAAGGCGGAGTGCACCGGACAAGAGGTGCTGAAATCGGTCTCTCCCGGCCAGCAGGTGGTCAAGATCATCAACGACGAACTGACCCGGTTGCTGGGCGAGGGGGCCAACGAACTCGCCGCCAAACGACCGCTGAAAATCATGCTGGTCGGCCTCCACGGTTCCGGAAAAACAACTTCGACGGCCAAACTCGGCCTTTTTCTCGGCAAGAAGGAATACACCCCCCTACTGGTCGGCTGCGACATCCACCGCCCCGCCGCCATCGACCAGCTGGAAACGCTGGCTCAACAGGAATCGCTCGCTTTTTACAGCGACCGCTCCGCCCGCGACGTCTCCCGCATCGGCAAGGACGCCCTCAAACAGGCGAAGCAACGGAACGCCGACGCCATCCTCTTCGACACCGCCGGGCGCCTGCAGATCGACGAGGAGCTGATCGAGGAAATCAAGAAGCTGCGGGCCGAGGTCCAACCCGACGAGGTCCTGCTCGTCGCCGACAGCGCTCTCGGCCAGGAGGCGGTCAATGTCGCCCGGCATTTCCACGACGCCGTCCAGCTCACCGGCATCGTCATGACCAAGCTCGACGGCGACGCCCGCGGGGGGGCCGCCCTGTCGATGAAGGCCATCACAGGTGTGCCGATCAAGTTCGCCGGCACCGGCGAGAAACCCGGCGATTTCGAGACGTTTCACCCCGATCGTATGGCCTCCCGCATTCTGGGCATGGGCGATGTGGTCTCGCTGGTCGAAAAGGCGCAGGAATCCATCGACCAGGACGAGGCCGAGAAGATGGCCGAAAAGATGCGCAAGGCCGACTTCAACCTGGAGGATTTTCTCACCCAGATCCGGCAGGTTAAGAAACTCGGCTCCATGGAGTCCATCATGGGCATGCTGCCCGGAATGAGCGGCGTGAAAATCGGCGACAAGGAAACCAGCCGATTCGCCCGCACCGAAGCCATCATCCTGTCCATGACCCCGCGCGAACGGCAGAACCCCAACCTCCTCAACGGCAGCCGCCGCATGCGGATCGCCAAGGGCTCCGGAACCCGCGTCAGCGACGTCAATCAACTCCTGAAGCAATTCACCCAGATGCGGAAAATGATGAAATCCATGAAGGGCAAGAAGGGGAAGAAGATGATGCGGAGCCTCCAGGCCCAAATGGGCGAAGGCAAAGGCATGCCCAATCTGCCGGGCATGCGTTGACGCGTCCGTGGATAATAGCGGATCGCCTTACTTGCGAGTTGTCGTCCAATCAGAAGACTGAAGCGCGCAACAAAAACCGAACCGGAAACACATACGGGAACTCAAGAGCGTGGCCGTACCAACGGCGGCGCTTCTCACCACTCACCCTCGAAATGAGTCATGATGGCGGTGGGAAACCCGAGCGGGTTGTCGCGATTGACGATCCAGTAGTAATAATCCCCGTGCATCCAGGTCACGTGAATGCGGTCGGAGGGCTCGCTGTCGAGCACCACGTAGGGACGAACGTTGTTTTTTTCCGAATGCCGCGTGATCTGGGTCTTCTCGACTTCGCCGTCCGCCCCGACTTCGGCCTTCCAGATTTCGTACACCTCGCCGTGGCGCCCTTCGGTCGGCACCGACATGTAAACCGTCCCCGGATCGCCGTGGTCGAGCGCCAGTCCGCCCGAATAACAGCGTTCGGCATTGTGCTGGTTCTGGTGAAACCAGCCGCTGGCGTGACTCAAAAACGTGTTTCGCCACTCCGAACCGGTCCAGGCCGAGTGGAAATAGTTGTGCGACCGCGCGTCGGGCATGATCCGGACCTGGGCGATCACCGGATTGTCAGCCGAGTCGCGCGCAAGATCCCAAACCCAGTTCTTATAACCCGTCGGATTGTCCACCACCAGCGGAGGCTCCGTGGTGTCGTGGCCAAATGAAAACGGCGTCTCCGCCACGTTGGCGATGTGTTCGCCGGTGACGTCGTAAAGGTCGAAGGTGTTGATATCCAGCTCGGCGTAGTACAGCCAGTTCGGCATTTCATTGTCCGGATGGCCGGTGGTGAACGCGAAGTAGATTCGGTCCTTCCCGTTGGAGTCGTACTTGGCGTAGGGCCGGGCGGCGGTGGATTGCACGATCTGAGTCGGCTCGATTTCCTTCTCGATATCCCCGTTTTCATCGGGCAGGGAGTACCGGGCGATGGTCGGGTGCCACCGCACCCCGCGCCAAGTCAGGAAGAAGGAGCCGGGCGCGTCCTCCATGTAAAACGGCGACGGGTAGGTGTAGTTGCCAAACCCCTCCACCGACACCGTCTTGCGGTCGCTCATACCGGTGATGTCGTCCGGTTGCCGGGAAACGCGATAATAGAACCGAGGCTCGACGGTGTGCCTCGACCAGAAAATCATCACCCGGTTGTCGGGCAGGATCAGAAACATCGGGTTGTTGTGGTCGTCCGGCTGAAAATCGGTGTCGAGAACAACCTCGGTCCGTTCGCCCGTCACCGCGTCGTACTGCAGGGCCTTGACAGTCCCGTCGGTGTCGATGCTCCCGACATAGGTCTTGTCACTCCCGGTCTCCGGATTGACGTGGCGGACAGCCCGCGGGTCGGCGAACCAGCAATAGGCGCCGCTGGCGAAAATTTCACTTCCGTTGTAACTCATATCGCGATCGTCTCCCGCCAAACCGCTCACCCCCATTCCGGAACCGAGCAATCCCGCCGCAGCCAGAGCGGATGTGAACCGTCCGAATATCATGTTGAGACTCCGTTGTTGCCACGATCATGCCCTTCAGCGTGATCAAGCTCGCGACCGGCTGAATTGTCAATCCGTCGCAACCGTTTCCCGCACCAGCCCCAAAGGAAACGTTGGATAATCTCAAAAGACCTAGCTTTTTACTTAATTTTTATTAAGGTTTTCCCTTACTGATTTTCGCATCTTTCTCCTATATCTCATCCAACCGGCACAGTGTAAACTTATCGCAAAACAAGACGAGACGGCCCGCAACACGAGCCGGCAAGAGTTAAACCAGAACCTCCGAAGGAGAACGAACCCATGGAAACCAATACCATCGAAGATATCGTCAATCGTCTGAGAACCACGCTGTGGCCCCTGGCAATTTACCGCTTCAACTACCCGGAAGAGGAACACACCGAAACCGGCAAGCTCAACCTGCTCATCATCGTTGCCGACGATGAGGAACCCGGGTATCGCAAAGCCATCAAAGCGCGCCACATCCTGGAGGGCTCGCGCCAGCCCGATGAAGTCATCGTCCGGCACGCGCGCGAATTCCGCAAACGTTCCCAGTGGCTCGATTCGCTGGAACGGCGGGTGCGCCATTCGGGCACACTCCTGTACGGCCACGGCGAAGAACAGTCCTTCGTCAATCCGTTCGCCCTCCCGATGGCCCTCTCGGCCGCCCGACTGAGATCGGCGTGACGATCAGAGGACCCGCCGTCCCTCGATTCCGCCAGGAGGTTGTGGGATCACGAACACGACGCGCAATCGTCGTCGCCGTGCGAGCCGACCACATCTCCCGCGCAACAACCCGGCGCCCGCTCGCCTTTCGCTGAGGCGGCGCCATCTTCGTCCGAGGCACAGCAGGAGACCGCCGGCGCGGCCGGGGCCGCCGCTGCGGGTGCGTCCGCGGAGCGGGTGATACCGTAAACGAGTCCGCCAGCGACCAGGCCGACCACGCAAACCAACGCGAGCAGGTGTTTCATGAGGAAAAGGGCTTACGCGTTCCGCCGCCGGGTGTCAATCTTCGCGGCCTGGATCGCCGGCAGACTCCTAAAAAATTCCGTCAAACGAGCGCCCCGACGGGCTCGCTCTCCGCCATCCAGCTTGACGAAACCCGCGAAACCAATCTGTCTCCGGGAGAGTAGTGGCAGGCCATGACTGACAAACCACCCAACGACAATTCTCCCTCCGGCGCCATGCAAACGCCTCAAGGGAATCGGGCGCCTCACGCCAGCCTCCTCGCCCGCGCCGGGCTCGGGGGAGCGTTGATGGGCATGGCCAATCTGGTGCCGGGTATCAGCGGCGGCACCATGCTGCTGGCCACGGGCGTTTTCCCTCAATTCGTCCAGGCGGTGGCCGACATCACCCGCCTGCGGTTCGACCGGTACGCTCTCCTGCTCATCGGAACGATCACTGGTGCCGCGGTCCTGGCTATCGGCCCGTTCGCGGGATTGATCAGCCGGCTGGTGATCGATCACACCTGGGCGATGTACAGCCTGTTTATCGGACTCACCCTCGGCGGCGTTCCCCTGATCTGGCGCATGGCGGCCAACAAATCCGCGGCCTTCTGGTCCGGCTGCGCCTGCGGCCTGCTGGTGATGCTCGGCCTGGCGCTGATGCAGGCCCTTGGGGCGGACGCCCGGGGAGCCAACGACGGATTTCTGATCCTCTTTCTCGCCGGCGTCGCCGCCGCCAGCGCGATGGTCCTGCCCGGCATCAGCGGCGGATACCTCCTGCTGCTTCTCGGCGTTTACGTCACCATCCTCGAAGGCATCGAACAGCTGTTCAACGCCGCACGGACGCTTGATATTGCGCAGGCTTTGCCGCCCGCCTTGCAAATCGCCCTGCCCTTGGGCCTCGGTATCCTCGCCGGCATCGCCGGCGTTTCGAACCTGGTCAAATACGTCCTGACCCGCTTCCCCGGCCCTACCCTCGGCCTGCTGCTCGGCCTCCTGCTGGGAGCCGTGGCCGGGCTCTGGCCCTTTCAGCAGGGAGTCGAACCGGAGGTCGGAATGACGCTCAAAGGACAAACGGTCATCGAAGCCGACGGACAACTCGTTTACGACCAAACCCGCCGCCCGGTCGAACCCGGCGACTATCCCCGCGAGTTCTTTCCGCCCTCCCCGGCCCAGGCAGGCGGCTCGCTGGCGCTGATTGCGATCGGCTTCACCGTCACCGCCGCCATTTCCCGCATTGGACGCGAGAGGACACCTCATGGAACCGATCGCGACACGGGACCGTAACCTTCAGAAACCGCCTTTTCGCAACCCGTCCCGCAACCGCCGCCGGGCTCGGTAAACCCGGGTTTCGACGGTTTTTTCCGACACACCGAGTATGTCGGCGCATTCCTTTTGGGAATGCTCCTCCAGAACATTCAGGATAAACGGGGTTTTCAGCTTCGACGGCAGGGAGTCGATGAGTTCCAGGACGCGCGCCTTGCGCTCCGCTTGCAGCAGGTTCTCGTCGGCGGACGGTCCGGCGTCCGGAATACGCTCGGCCAGAGAGGCGCCTGCCTCCCCTTTGCTCCCCGGCGGTTTCCAAAACAGCGAGAGAAGCGGTCTGCTGCGACGGTGGTGGTCCCGGCACAGATTTGTGGCGATCGTGTAAATCCAGGTGACCGCTTTGGCCCGGGGCCGATACGTTCCCGCGAACCGGTGGACGCGCACGAAGGTTTCCGAAACAATCTCAGCCGCGTCGGCTTCGTTCCGGACGCTGCGGTACACAAAACGAAACAGCCGGTCTCGGTACCGGTCGATCAGCTCGCCCAGCGCCTTCTCGCCGCCCGTGGCGATCTCCTTCAGCAAACGTTGATCCGGATCCTCCATCGCCGCATTATTGCGGTTCGCTCAGTGCTTCCGACGCCAGCCGCCGCAACACCTCCCGTTGGTCGGGGGGCAGCACCTCCAGGAGGGCGAAATAGCGGTGAATACTGAGGGCCTGCAATTCGCCGTGGATGTGGTGGATCTCCTCGATCGCACGAGAAACCGCATCGGAGAACTGGTCTTCGGTCAGCAGGAGCCCCTCCAATTTCCGGGTCGCCTCATCGAATTCCGCCAACAAGCGTTGCCTGTCCGCCTCGAAGCCGCTGTCGATCTCCTCCACCCGCTCCCGCATGCCGGGGTCGAGATCCAGGTGCTCGACAAACGTCTCGGGGTGATGGCCGACTGCCAGGTTGGGCCGAATGAACCCGTAAAACGCGAGCAGGCAGGAAAGGACGGCGACGACCGCCACTGCGGCGAACAGGGCGACAACTCTGAAGATAAGCGAAGGAGACATCATGGACCTTTCGGATGGGATTGGAAAATCAGTCAACGAACCGTCCGTCCGAAAACGGACCTCGTAGCCTGGCAATCGTCACGCCAATACAGTTACCGAATCGGCGATCGAATAAAACACGAATCACCCGCAGGTTCAATCCCGACGCCACCAGTCCGATTTTTGGTGGTAACATTCAAGCAGATACGGGTTGGCGATCACGTCGAATCCAAGCGAAGCCCCGGCCTTCGTCTGAGGAGCGGCGGCCTGACTGGCCACGGCGGTCGTCATCACCCCGAGCGCCATCGTCATGGCCAGAAGGCCGGCGGCGATCTGCGGTCGAAAGGCCAAACGGAAAAGATCCAGCCAGAACAAGTCGCTGGCATCCGCGCTTCGTTCGCCCCGCACCCGACGCAAGATCGTGTCGCGCAGATTCCCCGGACATTCCGGCAGACGTTCCGCGCGAAGATCCCGCACAATCCGATCAAAATCGTCCTCGTTCATAGTCACCTTTAACGCATCGAAAATGACTTTCCCTCAGGAAATCCGCCCATCCCGGCCCATTCGATCGGATGCACCGCCATAAGAAAATCTTATCAATTGAATTCCCCTTCCCAATATCCCGAAAAACCGATGCATCAAGTCAAGGGTTCATTGCTCCATTTTCGTATCAACCTATTGAACACGGGAAACAATTTCCGAACGAAACACAACACCGAAATGAAAGGGACCACATCAATGAAACCACAAATCAAACGATTCACGTTACTGCCGTTGACGGTACTCCTGCTTTCCGCACCCCTGGCCGTAAGTCAGGCTGCAGCGGAAGACGGGCAGGACGAACACCGGCATCACCAAACCCGTTCGCAAAGCGATAGTGCCGCGATCACGGTAATCGACCCGCAAGCAACCGACGAGAAACAAGTCGTACGCGAACGGGTGCGGACAGGACCACGGTCCAAAGCACGTTTCGTCTGGCGCGTCGTGGAACCGGAAAAACCCGCCATCGAACGGGAACGGTCTCCCGGCAGAAACCCGGTCGGCCCCCCGAGCCGCACACGCGGACGGAACCGGTAACCGAAACCATCCAAGATCAATGCAAGGGGACCCAATCGCCCCCCCGAACCGCAAGTGGTACGGTCGGGCGATTTTCCTTTTTCCTTGGTCCAAGCCACGTTCTGCCGACGATTCGTAGGGCATCGACGCTCTCTGCGAGCAACGGCCTCGGCCGCCTTTAGGCAACAACCTCAAGACCGGCCGCTTCGTCTCGGGCGGTCTCGGCCAGGAGAGTGCTCAGGTAACGCTCACCGCCGCTCGGTGCCACCGTCACGATTCGCTTGCCGGCCATGTCCGCCCTCCTGGCGATTTCCAGGGCCGCCCACACATTCGCTCCGGTCGAAATGCCACCGAAGATACCCTCCGTCATAGCCAGCCCCCGGGCGGTATCCATGGCCTCCTCGTTTCCAACCGTCACGACCTGGTCGATCACCTCGCGATTGAGGACTGCCGGAACGAAGCCGGCCCCGATGCCCTGAATCTTGTGCGGGGCCGGATCTCCCCCGGACAACACGGGACTCGCCGACGGCTCCACCGCCACCGAGTGCAACTCCTTGCGACTCTTGATGACTTCGGAGACGCCGGTAATCGTGCCTCCGGTGCCGACACCGGCAACGAAGACGTCGATTCGTCCTTCGGTAGCGTTCCAGATCTCCTCCGCGGTAGTCCGGCGATGAACCTCCGGGTTGGCGGGATTCTCGAATTGGCCGGGCATAAACGCCTCGTCTCCGAATTTCTCCCGCAGCGCACATGCACGCGCGACCGCCCCGGACATTCCTTTCGGCCCCGGAGTCAGTTCGATCTCCGCTCCGAGCATGCGCAGAAGAATGCGGCGCTCCATCGACATCGTTTCCGGCATCGTGAGCAGGCAGCGGTAGCCCTTCGCCGCACAGACAAACGCCAGCGCAATCCCCGTATTTCCAGAAGTCGGTTCGATCACCAGACTCCCGGGCGTGAGCTTCCCGTCCCGTTCCGCCGCCTCGATCATCGAAACGCCGATCCGGTCCTTCACGCTGCTCAGCGGATTGAAGAACTCACACTTCAGGTAAATCTCCGCGTCGAGATCCTCGGCGAAACGGTTCAATTTTACCAGAGGAGTCCCGCCCATGGTTGCTATAATATTTTCGTTCAACTGCATATTCGTTTTCATGTCATGTTCCTCCATTCGCTTGCAATAGATCTCGATGATCGCTGTGCCGCGATCATGGCGCGCTTCCAACGTCTTCGTCCTTTTCACCCAACCAAGCGAAGCCGGCACCAATCAGGTGTTACGCGGAGGGCAATCCCGGCTTGCCGGGATTGCCCTCCAGG
>SLOW01000374.1 GCA_007132315.1 Opitutales bacterium | reverse complement strand
GGTCAACACCTTTTTGAAAAAATCTCAATTTTTCGAGGCGCCGATGCCGGTCACCCTTTCCAGCTCAAGGAGAGAATCGTGAAGATCACGATCCTGTTACGGTTTGGCAAGCCCTTTTTCAGAAATTTTCCCGTTTTTTCGCCGACCGTCCACTGGAGCCCCACGAGCGACTCTCCACCCGCACCGATGAAAGCAAACGGAAGCCAATCCCGTCGCGCGGGAAAGCCGGGCCTCCCGTTCCCGGCAGGGGCCCCGCCGAACGGTTTATAACCGGGAGCTCTCACGAGGCGGCACCATCCGGCCGGATCCCGTCTCCCCAAGGGATTGGGGACACGGCGCCCGGCGGGTTTCGGGCGTGCTCGGCCAAGCGTCCGTGGAGCCCGGCCGACAAGGCTCCCGACAACCGGACGTGCGATTCGTCCGCGGAGGCGTTTTCGCCCGCGCTCGACCGTCTTTCGGCATCGTGGTTCATAAACGATTGCCCGACAATTTAAATTGAACCGGTGCCCTCGTTTCTGGTATTCAGAATCCCGGCCAGTCGCATTGCGGCATCGGGGAAGCTCCCGTCAACCATCAACTTGAAACCATTCAAGAAGGGAATCGTTTTGAATTTAGAAGAAGTTAAACAGCTTATCGATCTGATGAAGGAGTCGGACCTGAACGAGCTCGAGATCGAACAAAAAGATCTCAAGCTTCGGATCCGTCGCGGTTCCTCCGGTCAAGTCGTCGCGTCGGGCACCGCGGGCGCCCAGCAACTTTCCCTGCCGGGCACCTCCCCCGAACAATTGACGCCGCCCCAATCCGGCGGCAAGAAGGAGGAGGAGGGCGTCATCTTCATCAAGTCCCCGATGGTGGGAACCTTTTACCGTTCTCCGTCGCCGGAGAGCCCCCCCTACGTGGAGCCCGGCCAAAAAGTGAAAGAA
This sequence comes from Opitutales bacterium, assembly GCA_007132315.1. Lineage (GTDB taxonomy): Bacteria > Verrucomicrobiota > Verrucomicrobiia > Opitutales > T3Sed10-336 > SLOW01. The sequence continues at coordinate 7,611 of SLOW01000374.1, read as the reverse complement.
TCCACCGTCGTGTGTATCATCGAGGCGATGAAGGTCATGAACGAGATTCATGCCGACCTGAAAGGCACCATCGTCGAGCCCCTGGTGGAAACGGGTCAACCGGTCGAATACGGCCAACCGCTTTTCAAAGTCAGGGAGGCCTGACCAACGCCTTAAGCCGCGCCTTCCAGGGCACCGGCAACGAGTTATACGCACGACATGATTCAAAAAGTTCTTATCGCCAACCGGGGAGAAATCGCGCTCCGCATTGTTCGCGCCTGCCGGGAACTGGGCATCAAATCGCTGGCGGTGTATTCCGAAGCTGACGTCGAGTCCCTGCACGTTCAGCTCGCTGACGAAGCCATCTGCATCGGCCAGGCTCCCAGCAGCCAGAGTTATTTGAAAGCCGACCGCATCATCAGCGCCGCGGAAATCGCCGATGTGGACGCCATCCACCCGGGTTATGGTTTCCTGTCCGAGAACGCTGACTTCGCCGAACAGTGCGAATCCTGCAACATCAATTTCATCGGCCCCAGCTCCAAAGCGATCCGCATGATGGGCGACAAGGCCACCGCCCGCGAATCCGTACGCAAGAGCGGAGTGCCGATCACCCCGGGCAGCGATGGACCCATCGACTCCGAGAGCGAGGCCCTGAAGGTCGCCAAGAAGATCGGGTACCCCGTCATTATCAAGGCCGTGGCCGGCGGGGGCGGGCGGGGTATGCGCATCGCGCACAATGACGTGGCCTTTGCCCGAGAATTCAACCAGGCGCGCAACGAGGCGGACAAAGTATTCGGTAACTCTTCGGTTTACATCGAGAAATACCTTCAAAACCCGCGTCACATCGAGTTTCAGATCCTGGCCGACAAACACGGCAAGATCGTGCACCTGGGCGAACGCGACTGTTCGGTCCAGCGCCGCAACCAGAAGCTCGTCGAGGAGGCTCCTTCGCCGTTCCTCACTCCCGATCTCCGCAAGCGCATGGGCCGGGCCGCCGTCAAGGCCGCTCAGGCCGCCAGTTACGTCAACGCAGGAACGATCGAATTCCTGGTGGACAAGGACGGGAGCTTCTATTTCATGGAGATGAACACCCGCATTCAGGTCGAACATCCTGTAACCGAAGAGGTCACGGGAATCGACTTGATCAAGGAACAGATCCTCATCGCCTCCGGCGAAAAACTGGGTTTCGACCAGCGCAACATCACCATCAACAAACATGCGATCGAATGCCGCATCAACGCGGAGGACCCCAGCCGCAACTTCGCCCCCTCGCCCGGGGTGATCGATCTCTATTACTCACCGGGCGGACACGGGGTCCGGGTTGATTCGCACGCTTACTCCGGCTACCGGATCCCCTCGTACTACGACAGCATGATCGGGAAACTGATCACCTTCGGGGCCAACCGCAACGTGGCCATCGACCGAATGTACCGGGCGCTCAGCGAGTACATCATCCGCGGGGTCCACACCACGATTCCCTTCTCAAAAGCGATCATGAGTGATCCGGTCTTCCGCCAGGGTCTCGCGACCACCGGCTACGTCGAGGAATTCTTGCATCGCTCGCCCGGAGACCTATCCTCCAGATAAGCCAACGCCGCCATGTCCAACCAAGACGCCATTCCCGAAAGCATCGAGGACCAGAATTCACTCGGTGAAATCAAGATCAACCATTCGGTGATCGCCGGAATCGTCCGCCTGGCCGCCCTAGAGATCAACGGCGTCTGCGGGGTGGGCGGCAGTTTCGTGGTCGGTCTCGCGGAAATTTTCTCCAAAAAGGAGTCCGACCGGGGCGTTAAGGTCAGCGAGGACGAGCACGGCTATTACGTCATTGAAATCCGCCTGCTGATGGAATTCGGAACCGATCTGGCCAAAACGGCCTACAATGTTCAAATGGCCGTGCGTGACCGCCTGAACCAGATGACGGGCAAACAGGTGGCCCGGGTGAACGTGGTTATCGACGGCGTCAAGGTGCCCGAATCCGCCAGGCAGGAAACCGCCGAAGCCGAATGGCCCCGTCCGCCGACCACCGACTGACTTTCTCCAAGCCACCGCGCGAGCACCTTCGCGAACAATCCAGGCAACAACCGCAGCAAAGCAGTACCGGCATGACCAACAACAGCGAACCCAACGAAAACCTCATTCTGCACGCGTTGACCGATCCCGTCTTTTATTACGGGGCCGCCACAGGAGTGATCCTGGTGGTGCTGGTGCTTGCGGTGATCTGGTTTCTGCGCCGGCAGCCGGACACGATCTCCGCCTTCAACAGCGAAAACGGCCACGTCACGGTCTCCCGGCACGCCCTCCAGGAGCTCATCCAGGGGTGTTGCGAGCGGGTGAGCGACGTCGGGCGGGCCAAGGCTACGGTCAGCACACGGGGCGGCGTCATCAAGACCTACGTCCGTCTCCGCCTCAATGCCGACGGCAAGCTGAGCAGCATTTCCGGCTACCTGCAGGAACAGATCGCCGAGGTGGTCAAACAGAACCTCGGCATCGAATCCATCGGCAACATCGACATCGTCGTCGTCGGCATCCTACCCGAACACGGGGAGAATGACGGCGGCGGACAGTCCACGCTGTAACCCGAACTCCGCCAATCCCGGCACGGGGGACCGCCGGCATTCGATTCAGGTCAGGTTCGCCGACAGACCGAGCACCGCGCCGACCCCGGAATCACCCGACTTCGATGCGGGCCGATTCCGTGGCCGTTTCACCCTCGTCATCCTCCCAACGGAAGACCGCGTCGCCCGACTCGGACGGCGCGATCGGAAAACGCAGATACGGATTGGCCGACACCGCGCGGTAAAGCCGTATATCGAGGACCGGCTCGCCGTTGAATTCCGCCTGGAAAGAATGGATGATGCGTTCCGGAATTGTCCGCCCGTCGCGATCCTCGCGCAGCCCCGTTTCCATCGGATGGTCGACCAGCGTCCGGATATCGCCGATCTCGCCGGCGCCCAGTCGTTCCGAAGCCCGCACCCGTGTCCGCATCAGCGAGTCGAAGTCGTACGTTCCGTCCTGGCTCAAGCAGCCGCTCACCGTCACACGCACCTCGCGGGACGCCGCCAGCCACTCGCCACCGCTGGTGCGGGCCAGCGCGTGCACCGCCTGCGTGCGGTTGAGTCGGACCCGAGTCGAAAACCGGGCCCGACCGGCCAGGGGCGTGAAGTAAATATCGGCGATTTCAGGAGTCGGATTGCCGGCGGCGTAGAGGTAAAGGGCTTCGACGTAGTCGTCGGGATCCATCGGACTTTCCACTTCCACCGTCAACGGAACCGCACTGCCGTCCTGGGTCACCCCGGGAAGGTCCAGTTGAATGCCGCCCTCTCGCGGCGTCGCTCCGTTCAGATGCTCCCGGGCGGCGTCCATCCGCTGCCACCAGGCACCGCCCCGCGCGTTTGCGTAAGCGGGAACCCGAGCGGACGACAAGGCCACCGCTGCGGTCCCCAGCGCCAGCGCCCGCAACACTCTCCGGCGGCCGGGATCGCGGGGCTGGCGCGCCCCAACAGCCCGGACTGGCTTCAATTCCGTTTCTTTCTTGGCTTCGTTCATGATTTTCCCGCTCCGGGGACTTTTCTACTCAAACCTATTTATAATCAAACGACCCGCGCGCCCGATTCATTGTTCCCGCACGCGCAACGGCCCGCGCAAAGCGAGCGCCGCGCCCGCCAAAATTCCCGCAGCGGCCAGAAACGAGGGCAGGGCCAGCGTCGCCACCCCGGTGAGCCCCTGCCCGATCGAACACCCCAGCGCCAGGGCGCCGCCGATTCCCATCACAACCCCGCCGCCGACCGCGTGCAGAATTTCCCAGGGATTGCGGAATCCCCGCAGTTCGAAACTGCGGGTACCGACCGAAACAATCAGCGATCCGAGTAGCACGCCGCCGACCACGGTCACGCCGAATCCGGCCTGGATACCGGTCGAAAGCATCAGATACTGAATCGCATCGCCGATCGGGGCGACAAAGGTCAGGCTCTCCAGACGGACCGGATCGAAGTCGTCGTCACCCAAAACCCCGGTCACATACCAACCCGCCACCGGCAGACAGCCGATGGCCATGGCGCCCAGGATTTGCCACGGATGCCGTTTTAGACCCATGCGAAATATCGCGTGGCCGGCGAAGGCCAGGGCGATGACCGCCGCGGGCACCCCGAAGCTGAGTCCCGGCGCCAACCCCCAGGACTCCAGCAAACCCGGCAAACTCGACGAGGGCAAATCGGACGCCACGGTGGTGGCCTCCACCAGTGCCAACCGCCGGGTCGCAAGCAATCCGGTCAGTGCTACCGAAGCCGAAATCCCCAGCGACAAAAGCACCACCAGGGAGCGCAGATTGCCGTCGGCCAACAGCACCAGCGCCCGCGACCCGCAGCCCCGCGCCAGCATCATCCCGTAACCGAAAAGCACTCCGCCGACTGGGACCAGCAACCACGAAAAACCACGCTGCCGGTAAATGGACTCGTCCAGATTCACCAGATCGAACGCCGCAATCGCCTGGGTCCCCGCCACCGCCACCGCGATGGCCAGGAGAAAGGCGGCCGCGCGGCGCGGCTTCCCCTCGCCCCACCACTCGTGCAGACCACCCGTCAGGCAGAACTCGAGGCGCTGGGCGATCGCTCCGAAGAGCAGTCCGACGATAAACCCGCACCAGAGGACCTGGCGAACGTGCGTTAAATCATCCATCAAACGTTCATTCCCCCGGCCGGGTCCCCCACACGTCCTGGGTGATGCCGGCGTACCAGGCTTCGGCGTAAAGGGCTTCATTCCGGCGGAACGACGCGGCGGCACCCGAGGGACTCACACCGCCCGATCCCGGTACCTCGCGCAGGTCACCGTTATGAACTTCGAAAACGTTCGCCACCGTGATGCCCCATTCCGGAGCGATCACACTGTAACACGTGTTGGTCCAGGAGGCCTCCGGCACTTCCCGTCCGGCCAGATCGGCCACCACCGCGCGGGCCGTGATCTTGCCTTGATTACTGGCGACGAAACCCGATTTCGGCATCGGCGCGGCCTCGGTGGCATCCCCGATCACGTAAACACCCGGCACCCGGGACGACTCAAAGGTGTTCGGCTCGACCGGCACCCAGCCGGACTCGTCGGCCACACCGGCCCGTTGCGCGATGGCTCCCGCCTTCTGCGGGGGAACCACATTCAGCACCGAAGCCCGATGGATCGTGCCGAACTCCGTCTCGACCTCGAGCCGGTCGGCGTCCACCCGGATCACCCGGCCGTCATCGGACAACCCGACCCATTCGATCATGTCGCCGTAGTGCTCGGCCCACCCTTCCATGAACAGGCCCTGCTTGGAGAAATTGTCTTTGGCGTCCAAAAGCAGAACCTTGGAGCGCGGTTTGTTGTGTTTGAGATAGTGGGCAACGAGGCTGACCCGTTCGTACGGTCCCGGCGGACAACGGAAGGGATTCTCGGGCGCCACCAGGACAAAGTTCCCTCCGTCCTCCATTTCTTCCAACTGCGCGCGCAGCAGATGGGTTTGCGGACCGGCCTTCCAGGCGTGGGGCGCTTTTTCGGCAGCCGCTTCGTCATACCCTTCCAGGGCGCCCCAGCGAAAATCGATGCCGGGCGACAGGATCAGCCGGTCCCAAGACAGCTCCGCACCCTCGGCCAGTTTCAGCCGGCGCCGGTCCACATCAACATCCTCCGCCAAATCGTGAACCACCCGCACGCCGTAGGTGTCCTCGAGTTCGCGGTAATCGTGCCCGAGACTCTCAAAATCCCGGAGACCCGCCAAGTAGAGATTGGTGAACGGACAGGTGTAGTAACGCCGCGACGGCTCGACCAGAGTGACGTCGAGCGACGGCTGAAAGCGTTTCAAATACTTGGCGGCCGTCGCGCCGCCGAAACCGCCGCCCACCACGACCACGCGGCCATTCGAGCCGCGGTTGGCATAAGCCGGCAGGCCACAACCGGCCAGCACGGCGCCGGCGCCCATCAATCCGATTCGTTTCAGCGCCTCGCGCCGGTTTACAGGTTTCCCCAACATACAGCCTTTTCCTCCAGTTTACTCGTCAGCATCGAGCGACGCAAAGTACCGCGCCACCACCCGCAACTCCTCTTCCGTAAAACCCTTCGCCAGCCGCGGCATCACCGTGGCCTGCGGCATCTCATCCCGCTTGAAGGCAATCAACTGCGCTTGAAGTACCGCTTCCGGACGCCCGGCAAGCGGAGGAATCTCCGTGACAACCCGCCCTTCAGTCCCGTGACACGCCGTGCAGGTCAGGGCGATCAGCTCCGCCCGCTCGGCATCGACAGCGCCCTCTTCCACCGCCTCCGGGCCGTTCCCACCCCAGGCGATACCCCACGCCAAAACGGCGCCAAGGGCCAGACCCACCAATAGAATCAACTCGCGCACATGACACCTCCTTCGTTTACCACGCCACCGCAAGGCGGACTGTTTCGATTCCAGAAAAACTCCATCGCGATTCTAAACACAAGTTAATAAGGTGATATACTCAAGTTAAAAGGTCAAGTCGGGAACGCGGCAATCCGAACTTGCTCCGATGTGCCTCCAACGGTAGCGATAACCGAAGCAAACCATCATGACCGGGCCCGACCTTTCATCCGCACGATTCTACGCCATCCTCGACACCGGTTACGTCGATTCCAACCGGTGGCCGGAAACCTGCCGTCAACTGATCACCGGCGGCGCCGACCTGATCCAGCTCCGTGCCAAGAAGGAATCGGCCGACCGGCGCAGGGAGCTGTTGGAGACGATTCTGCCCCTGTTCGAACCCGCGGGAACACCTCCACTGATCGTCAACGACGACATCGACCTCTGCCTGGAGTACCCCGAACTCGGTCTGCATGTGGGGCAGGAGGATCTGCCGGCGGCGGAAGCGCGGGAACGCCTGGGGCCGGACCGGATTCTGGGGTTGTCCACCCACTCGGTGGAACAGGCGCGGGGGGCGATTTCCCTCGCCGACCAGCTCTCCTATTTCGCGGTGGGGCCGGTCTTCGCCACCCCCACAAAACCCGATTACGCCGCGGTCGGGCTCGATCTGGTACGCCGGGTCGCGGAACTCCGCCCCGCCCGTCCGTTCTTCTGCATCGGCGGCATCAAACGCGACAACGTCCGCGAGGTGCTGAACGCGGGCGCCGAACGGATTGTGGTGGTATCCGATGTCCTCGAGGACTCGGATCCCGCCGGAGTCGTCCGGACCTACCGCGACATCCTGCCGGCCGCCTGAAGCCCCAAAAATCAGGCCAGAAATCGGTCCTCCGTCCCCTTTTCAGGCAGACGGCACTGTTCGTACCGGCCGAACCAAGCGTAGCGGCGAGCTGCGATCCAGTCGTAGATCGCGTCGCGCAACGGTCCCGGGATCCATTTCGCCAAAGCCGGGACTCGCCACTTGCCGCCGAGGTCGGACAGGATCTCCAGAACAGCTCGCGAGCGAAAAAACAGGCGCTCGTCCGGCGTGCCGAAACCCCGCACGTAAACGATGCTCTTGAGTCCCGGGTCCTGTCCCGAATGCCGCGTCCACACCTCCGCGGCGGTCTCACCCTGCAGCGGCGCAAAGCGGAGAAGCCCGCGGAGATCCCGGTCGAGCAGATATTGAACCGTCCGGTTGCACAGCGCACAAACGCCGTCGTAAAGAACCAATCCTCCTTTGGGTGCTT
>SLOW01000085.1 GCA_007132315.1 Opitutales bacterium | reverse complement strand
GAAAACGCGAGCGTGAAAAAGATGCCCAAGAATAGTAACGGTGCCTTGTTCATTTCGCTGCGAGCTTCATCGGTTCCGGATCCTTAAAGAGCGTGGGACGCGTTTTTTCTTCGGTGCGCGGCCGCAACAGGATCCAGCAGAAATTGACGGCGAAAGCGACGTGGCCAACGAGGATCAGGAAGCCGGCGAACGTGCGCGACAGCAGCCAGGGTATGGTATTCCGCACGATCTCAATGAAGTCCGGATAGTTGTCCGGATCGTTCAACTGCAAGCCCTGAATCCAGCCGCCGATTGACAGACCCACGATGTAAATAATGATTCCCACCGCCGTGGCCCAGAAATGAACCCGAATCAGGGTGGCGGACGGCCACTCCCTCTGGAGCAGCCGGGGCATGATGTAATAAAAGGCCCCGAACATAGCCATACTGAACCAGGCGTACATGCCCCAGTGCGCGTGCCCGACCGTGTAGTGCGTGAAGTGCGTGATCTCATTGAGACTCCGCAGCGCCATTGTCGATCCCTGGAGACTGACCGCAGTGTAACTCATGGCCGCGAAAACCGTGAATCGCAACGTCGGGCTGTACAGAAGCACGTGGAAATTGCCCACCATGGTCACGTGGTGGTTGATGGCGACGATGATGACCGGGAACGCCATCATGATGCTGGCAACAATGCCGGCCGAAATCACCCAGGCGGGTACCGGCCCGCCGATGAGGTGGTGCACGCCGGCCCAGTTGTAAAACAATGCCAGACTCCAGAAAGCCACCAGCGACAAATAGTAACTGTGTATCGGCTTGCCCAGGACTTTCGGGATGAAGTAATACACCGCGGCCAAACCGATCGGCGTGAACCACAGACCCAGCACGTTGTGGGCGAACCACCAGTTAACCAACGCCTGCACCGTACCCCGGGCCGGTTCGAACACCAGCATGATCTGAGCGATACCGTAGAGCCAGGGAAACCAGAACAGGGCGGCCAGCAGGTACCACTGGGAAACATAAATATGTTTGGTCTGACGAAAACGGAAGGTGATGACCACCCATACGCCGATCAGCGCGTAGGAGAAAAACAACAGCGGCGTGGCGTACCCCGGGATCTCCAGCCACTCGATGCTGTTCATGTCCCCGGCCAGGATCCCGTAAAGGCCCACCAGCAGGCCGATATTCCAGAATACCGCGGCGATAATCAGAATACCCCCGTGCCGGACCTTGGTTCGCGACAGGCGGGCCATCAACCAGAGTGCGACCGCGACGCCGGCGCACGTGGACCAGCCGAAAATCACCGTATTCAAATGCGCCGTACGCACCCGACCGAAAGTCAGCCACTCCCACTGCCCGAGAAAATCTGGAGAGTGCATCTTGATCGAGGCGATTAGGGCGAACGCGGTCCCGACCATCAGCCAAAAAACCGAGGCCAGCCCGAAAACGATCGCGGGCAGGCGCACCGACTGATCGATCTCGCCCAGCTTGGCCCGTTCGGCCACGGATTCGGACGTGCTCGGCTTGATGGATTCTGTGAATGAAGAAGAGTCGCTCATCGCTTAGTTCCCGGTCACGCAACGGCCGATTACCGGGTGTTGGCAGATTGTTGGTTCACGTCTTGAAAGAAATCGTTGAACGGAGGTCGCGCCTCGGCCCGACGGGCGTTTCGCGATACAGGAAAGCCGATTGAAAAATGAAAGCCCGCGACATTCGAGAAAAATCCGCTGCATTGTTCACCTCCGAGCATCGCTACCGCTCTTTCCGCCAGTCCTCCTCGTCGTGTTCGTCCCCGGGAGCCTCTCCGGGGAAAAAATCGGTTCGCTCCCCCATCGGCTCCTCCTCGTCGAAAATACTCTCTCCTCCCTTGTCCACATTGCGTAAATGGCCGTTTTTCGCCGCCCAGTAAAGTGCGTAAACCGCCGAAGCGGTTATCAGGAGGGAGACGGTGCCGATGATGGCGTAGAAGATCCAGATCATAGCCTAAGCCCGACACGCTGCTAGCCGTTCTCCCTTTCCTCCGCCTCCTCATTGTCGGATTCTTCGGTCTCGACGTCTTCGGGATCCTCTCGCGCCTCTCCGGCCGGTTCTTCACTTTCTTCGACCTGTTCCGCTTCCGGTTCGGCGGTCGCGTCCTCCTCGACATCGTCGAAGTCTTCGATCTCGATGGAACCCCGGCGTTCGATCTCCTCCACGGTCAGCTCCACGGCCCGATCGATGGGCAGGCGAACGCGCCCTTCAGCGCGATTGATCCAGCCGTATTCTCCCAACTCCCGTTGATCCCGGTCCCGCTTTTCGCGGAGCATTTCGCGGCGGTCCTCGGAGGTCGGTCCCGGACGCGCCACGGTGTCGGGGCGGTTGGGCAGGTAGGCAATCGCCGCGATGATCACCATGATCACCAGTCCGCCGGTCACCGCGATGGCGGAAACGACGATGTTGGGCAATGACGGTTCTTCCTTATTCATGATGATTGAGTGATTCCAGGATTCGCGGATCGCGAATCGGTATGGGCTTTTGCGACAGGTAGCTTTTCACAAAGGCCCACACACAAATCCCGCCGATGCCGACAAAGGCGGTCACGTCCCAGAAGCTCACGCCGAACGAATAATAGGGCCAGCCGGATTCGGCGTGTTTCGCGGGCAGGATGTTGAAATAGAGATCCAGCAGGTGAAACGCGAGGATCCAGATGGAAATGAAGAGCATCCGGCCGGGACGGATCTTGTTCTGATAAAAGAGCAGGAACAGAAACGGCACAAAGAAGTGGCAGAACAGGAGCGCGAGGCCCACCCACCACCAGTTGCCGTATTCACGGTTGACATACCAGTAGGTGACCTCGGGGATGTTCGCGTTCCAGATCAGGAAATACTGCGAGAACGCGATATAGGCCCAGAAGATAGTGAACGCCAGGGAGACGCGTCCGATTTCGTACAGGTGCGACTGCTTGAAAACGCCCCGGAAGGATCCGACGTACACCAGCAGCAGGCAGACGATCACCGTCGCGGCCAGAGCCGCGCGCATGGCGCCCGAGAAAAACCACACGCCGAAAATGGTGGAAAACCAATGAAACTCCAGGCTCATGATCCAGTCGAGCGAAGCGAACGTCGCGGCCAGCCCCCCCAGAATAATGCCGGCCGCCGACCACTTACGGCAGACGGTCGTCCAAGCGCCGTCGCCGTCGCCGTCCTGACGGAACGAAGCACTGCGCAGTATCGTGGCGACACCGATGAAAATACCGAAATACAGCAGCGTCCGCAGGAAGAAAAAAGCGTTGTTCAGGTAGGCGCTCTTGTGATGGTACAGGACATCCTCCTCGACCGTCGCCGTCTCGCCGGCGACGATCACGGTGTTGTCTTCGTTCATCCACTTCCAGATGCCGTCGTCCACGCTCGCGAACAACGAAAAGAAAAGCAGCACAAAGAAAACGGCCCCAATCCAGGGAAAAATGGTTGTGGCGTGTTCCATCGGCCGGCGGACAACCGTAGACCAGCCGGCGTCGAAGAGGTGGAACAGCATGATCAGGAACCACATGCCCAGGCCGATGGACAACCAGAAGGTCAGACCGATCAGGGTTCCCAATCCCACCCGCGGGCTGTCGCCCACAAGCAGGCCGAGCAGCGTCAGCAACAGGCCCGCCCCGCCGATCAGCAGCGCCTTGAAGGCGAACCCCTCGCCGGCCGCTTTGCGGGTGTCGTCGCTCCGGTTCTCTTTTGTTCCCGATGTGCTCATAGTCCCAATTCCGCTTTCATGGCTCCGGGCACGTCGTCTTCCGTTCCCAGACGGGCCCGTTGCAGAGCGCGCATGTAGGCGATGACCGCCCAGCGGTCCTCGGCCGTAAGCTTGTCCTTATAGGCGCCCATTAAGCCGCGCCCGTCGGAGATCACCTCAAAAATCTCTCCCTCGCTCATCCTGTATAAACGCTCGGTGTGGAAATCGGGCACTCCCACCATGCCGTATTCCACGGTGATGCCCTGACCGTCACCGGTGCCGCCGTGACAGGAACCGCAGAAAATCCGGTAACGGTCCTGGCCCCGTTGCATCATCGAACGGCTGACGATCATGGGAAATCCCTCGGCGTACTCTCCGTCCACTCGCCCGGTACGGAAGTGGTCGTCCTCGAGCCGGTCGTCGTCACCGGGCTCATACTGCCGGTGAACGGTTCCGGGCGGCACGGGGCGGTCCGTACGGCGATCCTCGAAGTACGCACTCTCCGACTGAGCCTTGTACTTGGACTGGCGGACCATGTCCGGGAAAATCTCAATGGGCGGCCGCTCGAATGTGCTCCCGCGAAATCCGAGAATGGATACGAGAGCGACTAGGCAGAAAGCCAGTATGGCGAAGAAAATACGCATGGTTCAGTCTTCGAGTTGGGTCACGTTTTGGCCCCCGATCTCCTTGAGCATGGTGGTGGCGGTTTTCACTTCGAAGCGGGGATCGGTGGACTCGATGATGATGTAGAAACGGTCGTCCGACGCCCGGGCCACGGCCTCGTGCTTCATGGCCGGGTGATAGTGCATGGGCAGCCGATTGAGCAGGAACATCCCGATGATCGTGCCGAAGGCGGCCAGCAGGATGGTCAGCTCATACGAGACCGGAAACGCGTACATCGGGCTGAACATCGGTTTGCCGCCGACCACGATCGGGTAGTCGTAGGCGTTCATATACCAGATCATCAGCATGCCGCCGAAGAATCCAATGGCCCCGCCGACGAGGGTAAACAGCGGGACCCGGGAGCGGTTCAGACCCATCGCCTGATCCATGCCGTGCACCGGAAATGGGGTGATCACGTCCCAGTGCTTGAACCCTTCATCGCGGACTTTCTCGGCCGCGTGCATGACCGCGCCCGGCGTCTCGAACTCGGCGATCAATCCGTATTTTTTCTCCTGGCTCATGGTCAGTGGCTCCCTCCTTGATCATGATGGTGCGGATCGGCCTGCGGCGTGACCGCCTTGATCTCCGCCATCGCCATCAGCGGCAAGAAGCGGAGGAACAGAAGGAAGAGGAAAGTGAATATGCCGAACGTGCCGACGTACGTCATGATATCGACCACCGTCGGCGAGTAGTATCCCCAGCTGGTGGGCAGGAAGTCCCGTGAGAGTGAGGTCACCACGATCACGAAGCGTTCGAACCACATGCCGATGTTGACGAAGATACAGATAATCCACACCGCGGCCGGATTCTCGCGCACCTTCCGGAACCAGAACAACTGCGGCGAGATCACGTTACAGGTAATCATGATCCAGTAGGCCCAGGCGTACGGTCCGAAGGCCCGGTTGATAAAGGCGAAGCTTTCGAAGTCGTTGGCGCCGTACCAGGCGATGAAAAACTCGATCGCGTAGGCGTACCCGACCATGCTTCCGGTCGCCAGAGTGATCTTGCACATACAGTCGATGTGGTACTGCGTGATCAGGTCGTGCAGACCGTAGATCGAACGGAGCGGCAGCATGATGGTCAGCACCATGCCGAATCCGGAAAAGATCGCTCCGGCGACGAAGTACGGCGGGAAGATCGTGGTATGCCAGCCCGGAATCAGCGAGACGGCGAAGTCGAACGAAACGATGGTGTGCACCGATAGCACCAGCGGCGTCGCCAGGCCGGCGAGGAGCAGGTAGGCCATCTCGTAGTTGCTCCAGTGCCGGTGCGAACCGCGCCACCCCATGGCGAAAAAGCCGTACAGGACCTGCCGGATGCGGGTCTTGGCCCGGTCGCGCAGCGTCGCCAGGTCGGGGATCATGCCGACGTACCAGAAAAGCAGGGACACCGTGCCGTAAGTGGAAACCGCGAACACGTCCCACAGCAGCGGACTGCGGAACTGCGGCCAGATCTCGTTGGCGTTGGGGATCGGGAACAGCCACCAGGCGAACCACACGCGTCCGACGTGAATGAGCGGAAAGATGCCGGCACAGACCACGGCGAAAATGGTCATCGCCTCGGCCGCGCGGTTGATCGACGTTCTCCAGTTCTGCTTGAGAAGGCAGAGAATGGCGGAAATCAGTGTCCCGGCGTGGCCGATACCGATCCAGAAAACGAAGTTGACGATCGCCCAGCCCCAGTTGACCGGATTGCTCAATCCCCAGACACCGACGCCGGCCGCGATCAGGTAAATGGTACCGATCACGGTAAACAGGGACACGAATCCGGAAACCAACAAGCATACCCACCACCAGGTCGGGGTGCCGCCTTCCACGATCCCGCAGACGCGCTCGGTGATCCAGTTGAAGTCACGATCGTTCTCCACCAGTTTCCGGCGGGGCACGGAAGCGGGCCTGGCCTCGCGGATGAGGCTCTCGTTGACGGACTTGGTCTCTTCGAGAGAAATCATTGTTCAGCTCCCCCGTTCGGATAGTTCTTGGAGTAATACTCCTGAGTGCTCAACGGGCGCGTGCCGTAGTCGGGCATCCTCGGGTTGGGATTGCGCAATTTGGCTAAGTAAGTCGTTCGCGGGCGTGTGTTCAGATATCCTAGCACCGAGTAGTCGCGATCCAGATTCTTCCACTGCGAGACCTCGCTGCCGGGATCGGCGATATTGCCGAACACAATCGCGTCGGTCGGGCAGGCCTGCTGGCAGGCGACCTGGAAGGTGCCGTCCGGGACCTCCACATCCGAGGAAGCGCCGGCCGCGGCTTTCTGCTGCGTCTTGGCCTGTTCGATCCGCTGGGTACAGAACGTGCACTTCTCCATGACCCCGCGCATGCGGACGGTCACGTCCGGATTCTTCTGCATCTTGTGCAGCTCGCTCATGCCCTTGTCGGCCAGGGGCCCCAGGTAGAAGTCGCCAATCTGGCGTTCGTTCCAATCGAAAAAGTTGAAGCGCCGGACCTTGTACGGGCAGTTGTTGGCGCAGTAACGGGTGCCGATGCAGCGGTTGTAGGCCATGACGTTGAGGCCCTCGTCGTCCTGCACCGTGGCGTTGACCGGACAAACCACTTCGCAGGGCGCGTTATCGCAGTGCTGGCAGAGCATCGGCTGCAGGGACATCTGCGGGTCGTCGGAGACGTCCTCGGCTTCCGGTCCGCTCGAGTAATAGCGGTCGATGCGAATCCAGTGCATCTCGCGTCCGCGCAGCACCTGGTCCTTGCCCACGATCGGAATATTGTTTTCGCTCTGACAAGCCACCACACAGGCGTTGCAGCCGATGCAGGTGTTCATGTCGATCGTCATCCCCCACTGGTGCAAGCCGTCCAGCGTCGGGTGTTCGTAAAGCGAGTAACCCCGGGGCGTCCGCGTCGCCTTTTCGTGCAGCGGCAGGTCCCGGTCTTGGCCGAAATTCGGCGGCGCATGGGATTCCATCCCCATGCGGGCGGCGAAATCCGGGTTTTCGTCGTAATACTCCTTGTTAGCTTCGCGGATGATGGCCCGCCCCTCCATCGACCAGTGCTCCTGGACGTTGGCAAGCTGCATGGTTTCGCCCGTGACCATGAGGGAGACACCGGTGGACACAAACGGCCGATCGACGGTTTTCAGGGGATAGGCGTCGAACCCGACACCGGTTCCCACGCGGCCGCTCTTCTCACGTCCGTACCCGACGGGCACGATGACCGTGTAATCGGGCAAACCAGGCTGAATGTGAACGGGTCCCTTGATGGTGCGTCCGTTCACTTCCAGTTCGATGATCGGCGCCATCTGACGGCCCATGCGGATGCGATTGGGATTGCGTCGGACGATACGGACGGCGCCGCCGCGGGAAATCAGGTCCAGTTCGCGCGCCAAGCGGGAGCTGATCTGAATCGCGTTGTCCCACGTGTTCTTGGAAATCGGGTCGGGACACTCCTGGAGCCAGCCGTTGTTGACGAAGCGGCCGTCATCGACACAGGCGTCGCGCACCAGGCGCACCTCCAGACTGTCGCCGGAGAGGGCCGGCGCCGAAAGATCCGCGCCGTTGAGCAGCGCGCGCACGTCGGCGGCGGCGAATCCGATGTCGGTCGGCTCATATCCACTGCCCGCAAGCAGTCCGTCGTGCAGGAAGCGGCGGAACACGTGATCGGAGCTCCGGTCCGACTTCATACCGGTCACGGTCTCGAATACGAGGTCGTAGGGCGCTTTTTTATCCCTGCGCAGCACCCGCGCCAGCAATTCCAGCTCGGTAATGCTCGGGAAGAGCGGCAGGATGACCGGCTGCACCGGCAGGACGGTTCCATCGGCCGCCCGCGCGTCGCCCCAGGACTCAAGGTAGTGGCCGGCGTTGATGTGGTAGTCGGCCGCATCCGAGGTTTCGTCGCGATAGTAGCCGTAACGAATCACCCGGGAAACGCTTCCCTGCAGGGCTTTCCAGTCGAGGTCGGCGGGAGCGTTGACCACCGGATTGCCACCCAGAATGAACAGGGTTTCCACGCGGTCTTCGGAAATGGCTTCGGCGAGGTCGGCGATGGACGCGCCCTGGCGTTCGGGCACGCGGAGGAGATCGACGGTTTGGCCGATATTCCCGAGAACCTGGTTGAGCAACAGGGCGATCGCCTGGACGGCTTCCGGCAGGTGTCCGCCGGCCACCACCAGGGATTCCCCCCGGTTCTCCGCCAAGTCGCGGGCGCAGGCTTCGATCCAGGCGTCATCGACGTCGAGACTGTCGGCCATCGACTCGAGCT
>SLOW01000224.1 GCA_007132315.1 Opitutales bacterium | reverse complement strand
GGCGGGCCGGGTTGCGGGGTCTGTGTTTGGACGGTGGCGATCTGGTCCGCGTGCGTATGTACGATTCACCGGCAGCCATCTGGAACGGATTTCAAAAAATATTCTATCCCGCGTTCCGTTCCGAAGTCGGTTTCTGGTTGTTTCTGGTTTTCCATTTCGCGGTATTCGTTCTGCCGTTTTTCGCCGCGGTCGGGACCGCGATGACGGGACTCTGGTTCGGAGTAGCTTGGGGAGCCGTCGGCGTCGCCGTCCTGGCACGCTGTGTTCAGGCGATTCGTTTCCGTTATCCGGTATGGTCCGGGCTGTTGCACCCGTTGGCCGAGACCGCACTAATCGCGGTCGGTCTGGTGTCCTGGTACAAGTGCCGATACGGGCGCGGGGTGCCGTGGCGGGGACGTCACTACCGGGGGCCGGGATTGTGAGTGCTGCCGGGGAGCGCTCCGCGGTGGTCGTCGGAGCCGGCCTGGGCGGCCTGGCGGCCGCAGTGCGCCTGGCCGCCGCGGGTTGGCGGGTGACCGTATGCGAGCGGAGCGATTCGGCCGGGGGCAAAATGAACCGGTGGAAAACGGGTGGTTTCCGGTTCGATACGGGTCCGTCCCTCGTCACCATGCCCTGGGTGTTCGAGGACCTCTTCCGGGCGGTGGGCACCCGTTTGGACGAGCATTTGCACCTGGAACGCGTCGATCCGATCGCACAATACGTATTCGACGACGGCACACGCTTTTCCCATACCGCCGACCTGCCTGGCTGGCTGGCGACCGTGCGCGAGCTGGAAAACGGCGACGCCGCCGGCTTCCTCGAGTTCATGGCACTGGGAGCCCGACTGTTCGGGTTGTCGCAGGCCACCTTCTTCCAGCGATCACCCTTTGAGCCGCCCGACCCCCGGACCTTGCGGTACCTGCGACACTTCCCCCTGCGTTTCGCCTGGGGCAACTACGACCGAACCGTGCGGCATTTCTTCCGCAGTCCGCACCTTCGGCAGATGTTTAACCGCTACATCACTTATGTCGGCTCCTCGCCCTATCGGGCCCCGGCGACGCTTGCGGTGATTCCGTACGCTGAATACGCCTTCGGCGGTTGGCACATCCGGGGCGGGCTCTACCGTTTGATCGAGGTTTTGAGCGAACTGGCCACCCGGGCCGGAGTGGAAATTCGGACCGATTCGCCGGTCACCGCGATCCGCCGTCGGGACGGCCGGGTACACGGGGTCGAACTGGCGTCCGGCGAGAGCAGGGACGCGGATGTCGTCGTGATGAACGGCGACGCCTCGTGCGCGCCGGGACTCCTCGGCGATGCGAAGGCGGCTCCTCTGCCGGAAAGCCGGCGTTCCCTGTCGGGCCTCGTTTTCCTTTTCGCTCTGAAGCGAACGCTGCCCGAGCGTCCGCACCACGAGGTTCATTTTTCCGCCGACTATCCGTCCGAATTCAGGCAACTGTTCGAGGAGCGACGCTTCCCCGACGATCCCACCGTGTACGTCAATATTCCCAGCCGTACCGATCGCGCCATGGTGCCGGGAGAAGGCGAGGTGATGTTTGTGATGGCCAACGCGCCGGCGAATGATGCCGATACCTGGGACGACGCCATGGTCGGGGCGGCCCGGGAGCGGGTGATGGCGCGATTGCGCAAGTCCGGCCGGGGTGATTTTGAAGCAGACGTCGTGGATTCCGCCGTATGGACGCCGCGTCGGCTCGCCGACCGGTTCTCCATGCCCGGGGGCGCCATTTATGGCCAAGTGTCGCACGGTTGGCGGGGAACCTTCCTGCGACCTCCGAACCGCGATCGGCGGGTACCGGGTTTGTATTACGTCGGCGGAAGCACGCATCCGGGAGGCGGGACGCCGACCGTGTTGATGTCGGCGGCGCTGACGTGCAGATTGATTGAGCAGCATGAAAATCGTTGAGACAGTCCGATACGTGTTCCTGGCGTTCTACGCGCTCCTGTGGGTTGGAGGCGTGCAGGCGTATGTGTTGAACGGAGGCCCGCCGGAAGGGCTGGAGTGGACCGCGCCCCTGTTTCTCGCCTTCGCCGCGTTGTTGCTGGTGAGCTTCGCGCCGCCCGCGGAACGGTTGGTCCTTTTGCTGGCGGGTCTGGCCGGCTTCGCGTTCGAAATTCTCGGCGTACACACGGGTTTTCCGTTTGGACACTATGAATACACCGCGGTGTTGTATCCGAAATTCCTCGGCGTACCGTTCGTTCTGGCCGCGGCCTGGCTTCTGCTGTTCGCGTATGTGCGGCAAATGGTTCGATCCCCCTGGGCGGCGGCGCTGTGGATGACCGCGATCGACCTGGTGATCGATCCGCTGGCGGCCAATTCTCTCGGGTTCTGGGAGTGGGAGGCCGGCGGCGTGTATTACGACGTGCCCTGGACCAATTTCGCGGGCTGGTTTCTGGTGAGCTTGATCATATTCTCCGCCGTTCGCCGGCCGGTGACCCGTGATCCGCAGGCGTGCTGGCTGGGACTGAGCATCGTTGTTTTCTTCACCACGATCGCCTTCGGCACGGGCTTGTTCCTGGCCGGGGCGGTTGGTTTGATTCTGGTCGCCTTTCATTTTGTCTGGATACGGTTCCGCGCCTCGAACATTGCGGCGGTTTCGGAACGGGATGCCGAAAGGAGTGTGTCGCGGGAACATGGATGAAGCCGTCAACGTGTCGCCCGAGGCCAGGGTGGTCTGGGACGAGGACCGCTGGATGCGTTTCGAGAACCGCATCCGGCGCGAGGCGCTCCGGTCCGACGAAACCCGCGCCTGGCGGATTGTGGTCCGTGCGTGCCGAAGCGTGATGCGGGCCTACAGCACCGGCTTTTTTATCGTCAGTCGATTCCTCCCGCGGCACAAGCGCGATCAAGTCGAAATCATCTACGCGGCGGTGCGGTATCCGGACGAGGTGGTGGATACCTTTCCGTTGGCTCCCGAGGAACGCCTGGACCGCCTCCATGCCTGGAGTCGCGCCTACGACCGGGCACTCGACTGCGATAGCCTGCGGGAAAGCCTTCGGGCCGGCGTTCCCTGCTTTTTGGCGGCGTTCGTCGACGTGGTGCGACGTCGCGGCATCCCGCCGCGCCATTATCGCGATTTTCTGGAGGCGATGCGGTTCGATGTCGCGCCGAGGTCGTTCGAGACGATCGATGATCTAATCGAATCCTACGTGTACGGGAGCGCGATCGTGGTGGGTTATTTTTTGACCTATGTCTATGGAGCCCGGGAGCCGGTTGAGGCCAATTTTCCCCGAGCGCTGGGCGTCGCGCGCAACCTCGGCATCGGTCTGCAATTGACCAATTTCGCCCGGGATGTGGGCGAGGACTTTCGGCGCCACCGGTCCTATCTGCCGGCCGATGTGCTCCGCGCGGCGGGCATCGAACGCCCGGATTCCGCACCGCGGGAGGGGCTGGATCGCGCGGTCAAAGCCCTGGCTAACGAAGCGGCCGGACACTACGAGCGGGCAGGTCGCGATCTGGATGCGTTCGCCCCCGATTCGCGTGTTGCGATTCGGGCCTGCATCGACGTGTACGGCGAGTTGAATCGCCGGATTCTTGTCAATGAAGGCGGCCTTGCCCGCCGCGAGAGTGTCCCGCTGCACACCAAACTCCGCTCGTTGCCCCCGAGCAAATACTGGCGTATCCCGTTGGCCTACCTGCTGCCATGACAGGGACCGGGAAACAGCCGCGGAATGGAGACGGAAAGTCCGTTGCGATCGTCGGCGGAGGTCTCGGCGGTTTGAGCGCCGCAATCCACCTGCGAAAAGCCGGGTTTGAAGTGACCGTCTTCGAGGCCGGGGATCGTGTCGGCGGACGGGCCAACCTGATCGAACGCGACGGATTCCGTTTCGATACCGGCCCCTCGCTGCTCAATTATCCGTGGGTGTTCGAGGAACTGTTTCGCGCGGCGGGCCGGGAGTTGCGCGACTGTGTGCCGCTGGTTCCGGTGGATCCTTCCGTCCGTTTCCTCTGGCCCGACGGGGTGTCGTTTCACCTCTCCGGCCACCTGGGGCGGCTTCGGAACGAGTGCGAACGCCTGGAGCCGGGATCGTCGCCGGGGTTGATGCGCTTTCTGGCCGATGCCGAAGCGAAATACAATCTGGCTTTCAACAAACTCATCCGCAGCAACACCCGCAATCCGCTCGCCTGGCTCGGGGCGCTGTCTCCCGCCGAAATGCGCCGTTCCGCCGTTTGGCGCTCGCTCTATGCCGAGCTCGGCCGTTTCTTTCGAAGCAAGCACATACGCGAGGCGCTCGGTTCGTACGGAATGTACCTGGGCGGATCGCCCTGGGCGTTGCCGGGACTGTTTTCGATGTTACCGTATGGAGAGTTGGCATACGGCTTGTGGCTGCCGCGCGGAGGCATTTACGGGTTGGTCGAGGCGATCGAACGCGCGGCTGTCGATATGGGGGTATGCATCAGGATCCGCCGGCCGGTATCAAGAATCCGCGTACGTGACGGGCGCGCGGTCGGGCTGACCTTCGGCGACGGCACGGAAGAGGACTGGCCGACCATTGTTTCCAACGTGGACGTGCCGACCACCCGTACCGCGTTACTGGACGACCGGAGACGGCAGCGTGTGAGAATGACTCCCGGGGTAATCACCTTTTACTGGGGGATTCGAGGCGATGTGGAAAACCTGGACCACCACACGATTTTTCTTCCCGAGGACTTCCGGGAGACGTTTGTGGACCTCTTGCGACGCAAACGCACCGGTGAGAAGCCGGCATTTTACGTCAGTCTCCCGTCGCGCACGGATCCGTCGCTCGCCCCGCCCGGTCACACGGCGGCATTCGTGCTGGTGCCTACGCCCCTCCTCAGTGAAATGGGCGAGGTGGACTGGGATGTTGTGGTGGAGCGCGTCCGGACGAGTGTCCTGGACCGTCTGCGGGTTCACGGAGCGACGTTCGATCCCGGCCGGCTGGTTTTCGAGGAAGTCTGGACGCCCCGGGAATGGGCCGACCGATTCGGGCTGTTCGACGGGTCCGCGTTCGGGGCGGCGCACTCCCTTTTGCAGTTGGGTCCGTTCCGGGCTCCGAACCGCGATAGCGACATCGCCGGCCTCTACTACGTCGGTGCCGGCACCACCCCCGGCACGGGAATGCCCATGGTGGTGCTCTCCGGCGAAATGACCGCCCGCCGCGTGCTTGAGGACCGGGAAAGAGGCTGAGGGGCGACGTTGTCCCGGAGGCCGCCGCAGCCGCGCCGCCGACCGAATATCCGGCACGATGATTCCTTCCGGGCGCCTGAATCCCGAGATGCCATCGACGACAGGAGGTGTCCCACCAGGGACATGTTCCGTCGTTGTGGGGGTTGGGTGAAAAAAGAAGAGGAACCGCCATGGGTGGTTCCTCTTCGGAAAAATGCCGCGGTTCGCTTCTCCTGGGAGCGCGGGCGTTTCGCCCGCAAACGTTCTTTTCCCAGGTTTGGTCCCGGCTGTGCGGGCTGCTTACTTCATCAGCAGGGCGTTGCGGGCGCGCTTGATCGTGCGGGTGATTTGACGCTGATCCTTGGCGGAGAGTTGGGTGATCTTGCGCGGAAGGATTTTGCCGGTGTCGGTGACGTACTGCGAAAGTGTCTCACGATCGGTGAAGGGAATCTCCGACGGCCGGCGGCTGCGTTGCGTCGTTTGTGTGTTGTCGTTTTCCATTGTCAGGAATCTGTGGTGTGCAAAAGGTTTAAAAAAGAGGGTTCCAGGAGGGAATTCAAGCGAAAATCGGGAAAAACCGAAATTCCCGATCAAATCAGCCCGAGTTTCATTTTTCCCTCTTCGGTGATCATTTCCTGATTCCAGGGCGGATCCCAGACGATTTCGACCTCCGCGTCCTTGACCCCGGGCACCGAGAGCACTTTTGCCTTGGCGTCGGCGGCGATGGCCGGGCCCATGCCGCAACCGGGAGCGGTCAGGGTCATTTTCACATCCACCCGGTGGAACTCCGGTTCGACTTCGGTGACGTCGCAGGAATAGACGAGGCCGAGATCGACAATATTCACCGGAATCTCCGGATCGTACACGTTCTTGAGCTGGTCCCAGAGGGCGTCGCCGTCGGGCGGGCCGTGGTGGTCGTCGTGGCCGGAAGCGGTGGTTTCCGGTTCCGGCTGTTCCTCGCCGAGGGCGTCGGCGTTTTCGCCGCCGATCCGGGCGAGGCCGTGAGGTGTCATCACGGTGTAACTGCCGCCGAGCACCTGGCTGATCACCACGGTGGCTTCTTTGGGAAGGGTGACGGTCTCGCCTCCGGGAATAAGGACCGCTTCGCAGTCCCGGGCGAGAACTCTCCGGTTGGGATCTTCGCTCATGATGTCAGGTCCTGGCAAACTGGTTGCGGATGGTTTCGCGGAGGTTCTCCGCGATTTCCTCGTTCTCGAGCTTGATCAGGATTTCCTCGAAAAAGCCGAAAACCAGCAATTGTTTGGCGACCGTTTCCGGAATGCCGCGCGCTTGCATGTAGTAGAGTTGCTCGTCGTCGATTTGCCCGGAAGTCGCTCCGTGGCTGCATTTCACGTCGTTGGCCAGAATCTCCAGCCCGGGCAGGGCGTTGGCTTCGGCGGTCGGGCTGAGCAGCAGGTTGCGATTGGTCTGGTAGGCGTCGGTCTGCTGGGCGTCCTCCTCGACCTTGATCAGTCCCGAGAAGATGGTGCGGGCGTCGTCCAGGATGGCGTTCTTATACAGCAGGTCGGAGACCGAATGGCCTTTGAAATGGGTTTGCAGCGTGCGCTGGTCGAACTCCTGTTTGCCGGTGGCCACCGTGAGGGATTGCATCTCGGTGTGGGCGCCCTCGCCCATGACTTGGCTGTGGCTCTCGGTTCGGGCCTGGCGCGAGCCGACGTTGACGTTGAGCGACGTGATCGCGGCGTCCTTGAAGGCCTGGGTGGAATTCAAGTGGAACGCGAGGCTGTCGGCGCCCCAGTCTTGGGTCGAGATGTAGGTGACACGCGCGCCGGGGCTGGCGTAGAGGTCGTTGACGCCGCAGGCGTAGTTGCGGGCGGACCGGTCGTGGGACGCGAAGAAATCGACCAGGGTGACCTTGGCCAGATCGTCGGCGATGAGCAGGGTGTGGGGGAAGACGGCCGCGTTTTCGGCGGTCGCCCAGTGGAGCGCCACCAGCGGAAGCTCGACTTCAACACCCTTCGGCACGTAGAGAAACGAACCGGCCGAACAGAACGCCGCGTGCAGGGCGGAGTACTTCTCGGAACCCAGCTTGATCGGCTGGGCCATGAAGTGTTTGCGCAGCAGTTCCTCGTGTTCGCGCACCGCCTGTTCGAGGGGGAGCCAGACGACGCCCTTGGCGACCAATTCGCCGGGCACGTTTTCCCGGTCGATCAGGTGGTCGTTGGCGAACACCAGGCGGCCGGCACGGTTCTCGACCGGTGCCGAGCGTCCGAGCACGGCCCCGGCGGTTTCCCCGGCCGGGGCGGCTTCGCCGTAGCGGTAGCCGTCGAGGCTCAGGCCGCCCAGGCTGGCGAAGCGCCAGTTTTCGTCTTTGCGGTGCGGTGTTGGCAGCTCGTTGAAGCGCAGCCAGTTCTCCTTCTTGAGGTCGAGCCACCACTGCGGCATGTCCCGCAGCGAGGCCAGGTGCTTCTCGAAGGCCTCCGCCGTGGCGATGTTGTGCTCTTCCGTGGGTGAAAGTGTGTTCGTGTTCAAGATGTTAAAACAGTTGACGTTTGAATCCGCGGTTCCCGTTCCGGGCGATTAGCCCACCGAGCCCTCCATTTCCAGGTCGATCAGGCGCTTGAGCTCGACGCTGTACTCCATTGGGAAGTGCCGGGCGAGATCGTTGATGAAGCCGTTGACACTGAGGCTCATGGCCTGGCCTTCGGTGAGACCGCGCTGCTGCATATAGAAGATCTGCTCGGCACTCACCTTGCTGACGCTGGCCTCGTGCTGGACCGAGTTGTGATCTCCCCGCGTGGTGATGGCGGGATAGGTGTCGGTGCGCGAGTTGGTGTTGATCAGCAGGGCATCGCACTCGGTGTTGTTTTTGCAGCCTTTCAGGTGCTTGGGCATGTTGACCAGACCGCGGTAGGTGGCCCGGCCCTGGCCGACGCTGATGCTCTTGGAAATGATATTGCTGGTGGTTTCGTCGGCGGCGTGGACCATCTTGGCGCCGGTGTCCTGGTGCTGGCCGTCGTTCGCCAAGGCGATGCTGAGCACCTCCCCGCGGGCGCGGCGGCCCTTGAGGATGACCCCCGGGTACTTCATGGTGAGACGGGAGCCGATGTTGCAGTCGATCCACCGAATCTCCGCGTCTTCTTCAGCCAGACCGCGTTTGGTGACCAGATTGAACACGTTGTCGGACCAGTTTTGAACGGTGATGTACTGGATCTTGGCGCCTTTGAGGGCGACCAGTTCCACCACGGCGCTGTGCAGGGTGGCGGTGTCGAACTTGGGAGCGGTGCAGCCCTCCATGTAGGTGACTTCCGAGCCCTCGTCGGCGATGATCAGCGTGCGTTCGAACTGGCCGAAATTCTGGGCGTTGATCCGGAAGTAGGCTTGCAGCGGGTGACTCACTTTGACCCCGGGCGGCACGTAAATAAAACTGCCGCCGCTGAAGACCGCGCTGTTGAGGGCGCTGAACTTATTGTCGCC
>SLOW01000099.1 GCA_007132315.1 Opitutales bacterium | reverse complement strand
GTATAAGCTTGGGCGCCAAGCATGACACGGCAGCACCGTCGTTACCGTCATAGCAAGACAAAGCCAATGGAGTGGGCGCAGCCCATATGAGAAAAGCATTCTTCTATGACTGCGGAGCATGGGATCGAAAGGGAAAAATAAAAGTAGAATTGATAAGAAATCGCTTCTCAGGCGGCGCGGGCTCCGCCCGCTGATACCGGTCTGAAGGGGCACTCCATTTAGAAAGGTGTGCGGAAAGCGGACGCAACCGTCAAGTCCTTTCACATTCCGTATTCAACAGGGTCAAAATTGGTGGAGGAAACACTGCAATTGAGTGTGAAACGGCCTCGATGCGGTGCGGCGAGCGTTTTCGGTGACATAAGCGGGCCGGCTTCCCAGACCTTTTTGAGTTCTTCCAGCAGCTTGAGGCTGACATCGGGCAGGACATGGAACAGCCCGGAGCGCACGCAGAGACCGTCGGCGACGAGGCGTGCAGGTGGGGATGGAAGTCGAGATACTCGCCGAAGGTGTGAATCGTCATGACGGCACCGGGCAGACCCCCGGGACAGGGCAAGGGTGGTGCGCAGGTTCTTGAGCAGGTCGCGGTCGTACAGTCGGCGGACAAACCCGCCTTGTTTCTCATGATCGCGAGACTCCTTTGCAGGCATTTTTTTCAACGCAACGCAGGGCGTATGCCTCTCGTTTCCGCGAAACACCGCTCACGATGCGGATCCCGCCCCATGCGGCACCGAAGCGTTGGCGACATTCCGCTCAGTCATCGAACCGGTCGTCGTCCTCCGGCTGGTCCCACAGGCGGTAAGGGTCGTTGTGCCGGCGCATCTGCTCAAGCAGCAGCCGCTCCATCTCCGTGCGCTTCTGCGCGTATTCCGGATCGTCGGCGAGGTTGACCTGATGACGCGACGGCTCGTGGCCGGTCATCTCGATCACCTCGGGACTGTGATGCTGCTCCAGCAGCTCGTAAGGGTTCCGCTGGAGGTCGAACAGCTGGGTGCGGCGCACCTGGCCGTCGAGCACGTCCCACTTGACCAGCTTCCAGTTGCCCTTCTGCACCGCGCGGATGCCGGGCCGGGTGCCGCCGGCGTAAACGCCGTAAACCACGTCCCGCACGGTTTCCTGCTCGCCGAAGAGCACGGGCTTGAAGCTGAGACCCTCGTTGGTGGCCGGCGTCTCGATGCCGGCCAGGTCACACAGCGTCGCGAGCACGTCCAGCAGATAGATGTTGCCCGGCGCCCGCGTGCCCGCCTCGATGCCGGGGCCGGCCGCCACCATCGGCACGCGCCAGGTGTGGTCGTAGAGATTCTGCTTTCCCTGCAGACCGTGGCGACCGATGGCCATGCCGTGGTCGCTCGTATAGAAGATGTACGTGTTGTCCAGCTCGCCCTGCTGCTCGAGCCGATCGACCACGCGCCCCACCTGCGTGTCGATGTCCTCGGCCAGCGCCAACTGCCGGCCGTACTCGTTGCGGATCGTCGCCTCGTCGCGGTGCTCCCACACGCCCTCGACCGCCACCTCGTCTCGCAGGTCGGGGTGGCCGTGGTGAAACGGATGCTCCGGCAAATAATTCGCCGGCAGCGGCGGTGCCTCCGGGTTCAGCGGCGGTGGGGCCCGCTCGTCGCGGTGGTTGATCGCTCCGTACTTGTTCAGCAGATCGTCGCGGGCGTTTCGCGGATCGTGCGGGTGCGAGAAGCCCAAGTAGATCAGGAACGGTTCCTCCACCTTGCGCCGCTCGCGGTCGTCCAGGTAATCCAGCACCTGATCGGCGTGCCAGGCGTTGCCCGCCGGATCGCGGCGCGTCTCGTCGCGGCGGATGTCGAACCGCTCGTTGGCCGCCTCGAAGCTGTTACCGATCTTGCAGGTACGCATCGTCTCGTAGCCGGCGGCGTTGAACAGCGCCGGCAGCGAGTACTCGACCAGATTGGGCGGCACCAGGTCCGGATCGGACTCGTTGGGATTGTTCCCGCGGCCGGGGCGGTCGGGGACGTGCCAGACCGTCCGGCCGGACATCACCATGTGTCGCGAGGGCCGGCATACCGCGCCGACGAACGCGCCCATGTGAAACGCCCGGTCGACCACCACGCCCTCCGAGGCCAGCCTGTCCAGCACCGGTGCCTCCAGCACCGAGTTCGGCTCATAGAAGCCGAAATCGTGCGGAGCCTGATCGTCGGTGATGATGAACAGGATGTTCGGCCGCTCCACCGGCTCCGCCGCCGCTCCGGCCGGCAAGGCCCACCCGCAGCCGGCCATGACCACGGCCCAGACAATCGGCAGGAGTCGACGCATCGCAGTTCCTTTCACCGAAGCAGTGAACTCACTCGCCGGCCGGTCCGCTCGGTCTACGGATGATGGTCGCACGCCCATCCGACCGCGCCAAGCCTCCAGGCACGGATCATTGATAACAAATCGCTTTTCAGGCGGCGCGGGTCCCCGCTCGTTGGAACCGGTCTGAAGGAGAGCTTTCATGGGGTAGGGAATGCGAAAAGCGGACGAAACTGTCAATCCCTTCCACATTCATAAAAGATCCCTCGATAGTAAGCCTGTATCAACGCTCGTGTCAGATTGGTTCGTGCACGCGAATACAAGTAATTGCAGTACGAGTGCAACTACCCATTCCAATAATGTTCTGATGTTATGCCGCATCACCGCTATCATCCAGATGCAAAAGCTTCGCAAGGATTTCCGGCGCGATGAGCTCGAGGGCGCGCTCCCGGATCCGAAAACGCGCCACCGGTGACGACCGCCCTTGAGGGGTTGAAAACCCGCTTCGGGTGCGGATGATAGGGGCTGATGGGACAGTCGAATCCGGCAACTCGCAATCTCCAGCCCGTGCCGCGCCCGCGTCCCGGGCGCGGCACACTCGCGGCAGCCGTCGCCGGCGCGACAGCCCTGGCGTTCCTTTGCCTCGTCCCCCGGGCCGCCGCCCACCCGGTTTCCCTGACCTCGGTGTTCGTTGACGTCGGCGAGGACACCGTCACGACGGAGCTCGACATGCTCGTCGAAGACCTGATCCTCTACTACTGGATGGAGACCGACGACCAGTTCCGCTTTCCCGCCGAAGACCTGAAAGCCCAGGCGCTGGAACACCGGGAGTTCCTCCTGCGCTACTTCCAATTGCGCGACCGCGACGGAGACCGCTTCGAAGGGGAGATTGTCGACATTGATTTTTCCGAGTTGGGTGAGGAAGGGGTCCACATCGACGACCTGATGGCCTACGCCATCCGGTACAAGTTCGAGTTCCCGATCGACGACCCCCCGGAATTCCTGACCGTCGCCCAGAATTTCGGCGGGGACGAACCGGCCGTCCCGGCGGAAATGGGGGTGCGTTTCTTCCATCACGGCGTCCACATGGAAACGGTCATGCTCAGTCACGGCACAGCGCACACCGTGCACCTGGACTGGGACGCCGGGTGGGAGCGGGCCGAGGAGGACCTCGAGGCCGCGCGGGAACGTCTGCGGCAGCGACGTGACGATGCCCTGGGGATCACCAGCTACAGTGCGGTCTACAGCTACATCTACCTCACCGACACCGAAGTCCGCCACGAAATCCTCATTCCCCTCCTCACGCTCGAGAGCTGGCTCCCGCTGGAGCGGGAAGAGGCGGACGTCATGAGCGTCGACGAACAGCGGGCCGCCCGCGACGCGGTGCATGCCTTCCTCGAAGACCACAGCCGGGTGACCGTGGATGGCGAGCCGGTGACGCCGGTGCTCGAGCGGCTGGATTTCTTCGGGCCGGAATTTCGCGACTTCGCGCGCGAATCGCCCGAACGCGAAGTCAGCGTCTTCAACGCCCGGGTGGGCGTCATCTTCTCTTATCCGACCGAAACCCCGCCGCAGCGGATGGGATTCGAGTGGGCGTATTTCGACGAACGGCTCCCCGTTTTCCGTCCCACGATCTTCGTTTTCGAGGAAGGCGCCGAAGCCGCCACGCTCCGGCCGGGTCGCACCATGTACGAGTGGGAAAGCGACCGCGAGCGAGAGCCCGTGGAATTCGCGGGAATCGCGGCGCCCGAGCCGCCCCCGATGCTCGAAGTGTCGCTGCTCTCGCTCGGAGCCGGGGCCGCGGCCCTTTTGGCCGGGCTGGCTGCACTGCGCGGCGGTGGCGGCCGACGGCGCCTGGCCTGCGCGGCGGGAGCGGCGTGCCTGGTCGCCGGAGCGGTCGCCGGCTTACCCTATGCCCGGGCGGCGATGCCCCACCCATTCCAGGGGCCGGCCGAGGTTGGGGAGGAGGAGGCGGCCTCGCTCTTTGAGAGCCTTCACCGCAACGTGTACCGGGCATTCGAATACCGCGACGAAGAGCGTATCTACGACGCGCTCGACCGGAGCGTCGCGGGCCCGCTCCTCGAAGCGCTTTACCTGCAGATTCGCCGTAACCTCACCCTCGAGGAACAGGGCGGGGCGGTCTCGCGGATCGACGACATCGAGATCCTCGACGGAAAACGCAAACCACTCCGCGGTTCCACCGGCAACGCCCGCGGCTTCACCTACCGCTCCGCCTGGACGGTGACCGGCACCGTCGAACACTGGGGCCACGTTCATACCCGGAAAAACCGCTATGAAGCGCGCTTCACCGTGGAGGCGCTTCCCGCCGGGTGGAAAATCACCGGCTTCGAGCCATTGCAAGAAGAGCGACTCGAACGGCAGATTCGGTTGCGCCAATGAATATCCGGATCTCGCAACTGGTATTCGAATACCCGCGACGCACCTTCCGTCTTCGCATTCCCGAGCTGGAAATCGAGAGCGGTGGGCGCGCGGCTTTCGTAGGTCCCAGCGGGTCGGGGAAAACGACCCTGCTCCGGCTGCTGGCCGGCATTCGCCTGCCGCGTTCCGGGCGCCTGACCCTGGGGTCGGTAGACGTTCCCGCCCTCAACGACGCCGCGCGCCGCGCCTTCCGCGTCACCCGGATTGGATTCGTCTTCCAGGACTTCCAGTTGATCGACTACCTGGACGTCGAGGAAAACATCCGTCTCCCCTTCCGGATCAACCCGGCACTCAAATGGTCCCGGGAGGTGGCCGCACGGGCGGATCAATTAACCGAAGCCACCGGGATTGGAGGCCTGCTCAAACGGGGGATCGACCAGCTCTCGCAGGGAGAAAAGCAACGCGTGGCCCTGTGCCGGGCCCTGGTCACCGAACCGGAGCTCGTCCTGGCCGACGAGCCGACCGGCAATCTCGACCCGGCGGGAAAGACTCGAATCCTCGAAATCCTTGTCGACGAAACCCGGAAACGGAACGCCACCCTGGTCATGGTCACCCACGACCGGGAACTGCTGGCCGGCTTCCCGCAAGTTGTCGACTTTCAATCCTTTCACTCCCCGCCCGCCGAATGATCAAGAGCCTGCCACTGGTCCGGCACTACCTGGTGCACCACAAAGGGAAAACGATCATCCTCCTGATCTGCCTGACAGCGGCCCTCTACCTCCCGCTCACGGTTCATTGGCTGGTTGGTCTGCTCCAGGCCGAAATGGTCCGGCGCGCGGAGGCGACGCCCCTGGTGATCGGTCCCGAGGGCAGCCGCTTCGACCTGGTGCTGCACGCCCTCTATTTCCAGACCGAATCCCCGGGCACGTTTCCGCGGGCGGCCGGCGACGTCGTTGCGGAAACCGGGTACGCCACGCCGGTGCCCCTGTTCATCCGGCACAGCGCCCGCGGGTACCCCATTGTCGGAACCACCCTCGAATACTTTCCCTTCCGCGACCTGTCTTTCGCCGAAGGCCACGCGCCCACGCGCCTGGGTGATTGCGTGGTCGGCTGGGAGGTCGCCCAACAGCTCGGGCTAAGCCCGGGGGACCGCCTGCCCTCGGATCCGGAGGACGTCTTCGACCTGGCCGGCACGTATCCACTCGACTTGCGGGTCACCGGCGTGCTGGAGCGCTCCCGCTCCCCCGACGACCGCGCGGTCTTTGTCGACCTCAAAACCGCCTGGATCCTCGAGGGGATCGGTCACGGTCACGACGATTTGGCCGGGGAAACCGATTCGGACGCGGTCCTCGAGCGCGACGAGGAATCGGTGGTGGCCAGTCCCGCCCTGCGTACCCACACGCGCATTACATCGGAGAACATCGACACCTTCCACTTTCACGGCGACCCCGCCGAGTTCCCGCTGACCGCAGTGATTGCGATACCCCGCGACACCCGCGCGGCCACCTTGCTCCTCGGACGCTACGTCGGCGACGACGCCGGGGCACAGGCCCTACGGCCGCGGGAGGTGACCGAGGAACTGCTCGGGATGGTGATCCAACTCAAACGCTTCTTCGACGTCCACCACCTGCTCATGTCCGGGGTCGTGGTCCTCTTCGTCGCCTTGGTGATGCTCCTGTCCCTGCGCCTCCGCCGCCGGGAGGTCGACACCCTTTTCCACCTCGGCTGCAGCCGCGGAACGGTCGCCGGGCTCCAGGCCGCCGAGCTGGCCATTCTCCTCACGCTCGCCGCCGCCCTCGCCGTCGCAGCCGCTCAAATCACCGTCCACGGCGCCCGGGCGTGGATCCAAACGCTGACCGGGTGAGAGGGTTTGCGATTTATGGATCGCGGATCTTGGATCGGAGTCCCGCGCTTCGCGCAAAAAAGTCAAGAAAGGCGGCACTTCTTACACGCAGGCAGTGCTACCGCTTGTGGAGCGAGCCACTCGAAAATCCAAATTCCGCAATCCAAAATCCAGGCTACCGCCGGCCCGGGATGTAGTGGTCGATGAGCAACCCTTCGCGGTTGATCATTTTCACGTCGATCGAGTCATCCTGCACGGAAACGAGGATCAGGTGACGGATGGATTCGCTGCTTTCCAGGTACCAGGTCTCGCGGGCGTCGTGAACGGCCCGTTCGCCGACACCCCAGGCGCCGTCGCCGATAAAGACGATGCCTTCTTCGTGCTCGGCTTCGCCGCGGATGGGAACGGTGCGTTTGTAGGCGTGGTCGTGGTGCTCGAAGGCCATGCGCACCCCGTACTCTTCGAAGAGAGGCTGCCAGTGTTCGCGGATCCGGCGGCTGACCCCGCCGTCGAAGCTCCGCACCGACGGGTAGGCCGGGACGTGATATATGGGAAACAAGTGAGTAAACCGCCCCTCCTTCTCGGCCAGGACGCCGTCGAGCCAATCGGTCTGGGTTCCCTCGATGGGGCCCGAGTGGTCGGAATCGAGGAAAATGAGGCTCATGTAGTCGCCGAAATCCAGGTACGCGTAGCCGGGGTGACCCGGAAAGGCAAAGAGGTTGTAATAGTACGGGGCGATTTCTTCGCGGAATTCTTCAGTGTCCTCGTAGGCGTCGCGACCCCGGTCGTGCCCCCAGTAGTATCCCCCGCGGATCTCGTGGTTGCCGATCCCCATGAGCACGGGAACCACGCGGCGGTCCTCGGAAACCAGCGTCTCCTTCATGACCCGGAAAAAGGTGTACTCCCGTTCCACGCGATCCTCGCGCCCGTCGGAATACGCGAGGTCCCCGCCCCACGCGATAAAGTCGGGGTCGAACCGCATCGCCTGGCGATTGACCTGCGCCATCCATTCCTCCCGGTGAAGGACGTCGCCGCCGACCACCATGCGGATCGGGCGATCGGCGGTTTCGGGCATGGTGCGGAACTTGTAAAACGCGCTGTTGACACCCTCGACCACATTGCCGAGGCGGAAGCGGTACTCGGAATCCGGTTCCAGGCCGGTGATTTCGGCGGTGTGCACGATGCGGTCGGAAAAGACCATCGGTTCGCTTTCCGCGGAAATGGAAGCGATCTCGTCGCTCCCGAGGGGACCGTACTCCACCGCGGCGGTCCCGGTATCGCCCTCGGTGTGCCACTGAATTGTCATGGTGGAGGTCGGGTCGTCCTGCCAGGTCAGGTAGAGGGCAACGGGCTTCTCCGTCGGCTCCTCGACGTTCACGCGCGCGCCCAGACAAATGTCCGAGCTGCCGGTCGAATTGTTGTGCAGCGATACCGCCAGCACGTTGCGCCCCTCTTGGAGAGGGGCGCCGTCCACTTCGAGGGTTTCGTGCTCGACCCACGGATTTGTGTGGGTGGTGGCGCGGGTATCGAACCCGACCTCGCCTTCCGGAACGAGCTCGGAGCGGGCGATCTCCTCGCCGTTGAGGTAGTAGACCGCTGCATCGTCGATGATTTGTTCGATCAAGAGACGCCGGCCCTCGGTCTCGCCGCTGTACTGAAACGACTTCCGGAAATAATAGGTGCCGAGATTCTCCGTCAATTCGGTGCGCAGCCCCGGCTCGGGCCAGCGGTCGCGGCGGTCCGCGGTGTCGTAACCCAGCAGTGCCGGCCCCTCGTCCCAGTCGGCGTCGTCGTAGTCGGGCTCGCGCCACGCCGTTCCCAGGTCCTCGTTCCCGTCGTGGTAGCGCCAAGTGGCATCGAATTCGATGATCACTTCGCGGGCCTGTCGGGGCGGTTCGGAGGAATAGCCGCTGACGGCAAAGGCGACAAGGGCCGCGGCCGGAGGCAGCACACGGAAGAGGACGGCGGAGGCATTTCGTGTTTTCATGGGACCACTCCCTACCCCCGCGCCATTTGCGTGGCAATATTTTTCATTGCCGCGTTAGCGGATTCTAATTGCATTGGACAGGAACCGGCCGAATTTCC
>SLOW01000316.1 GCA_007132315.1 Opitutales bacterium | reverse complement strand
GATTTCGTCTAATGCCTTCCGGAGGAACGATTCGATCCGAATCCACCTCGAACCCCAAAAAATCCCTTAGGTAGGCCATTGTATTGAGCGCCAGCAACCCATCCGATTGGTTCTCCGACGTCGCCACAGTCTCAAAAAGAATGGGCATTGGATCCTCCACGCCGAACACACCGAGCGTTTCCGCCGCCCGTATGCGTACCGGCACCACGTCATCCGAGGCCAAATGGCGAACGTATTCCTCCAGCTCCAAGGCATCTTCCCCAATCGCCGCGCAGGCGATCAGACCCCAGTAGCGCTCCCAGGGGTCATCTGCGTTCATCGCCGCCTTGAGCCCCGGCCGTGCTTTCTCGAATGGTTTCAGCGCAAGATCCGCGACATCCAGCAACCGCGTGACCCGGTCAACATTCGCCTCCCCAAACCCATAGGGATCCTCAACCGCGTGCTCCAACAGGTAGCTTTCTGGAAACACTCCCAAATCGGGCAGGTTCCTCATTCGTTGGCGCAACCGTGCCCGCATGTCTTCAAGGACCTCCGCATATTCCGGATCCCCGGCCAAATTCCGGGTCTCGTGGGGATCCGAAGCAAGATCGTACAGCGCCTCGGGCTCGCGCGCCTCAAAAAATCGCCGCTGCACCGAGTTCAATTCCCCCGCCTCGTAAAGCTCCCGCCAATGCGAATACGCAAGCTGCCGGTAGCGGTATTCGTTTACGAGCGCGTCCGGATAATGAGCCCGGTAATTCCTCATGTACTTGTAGTCGCCCTTCCTGAGAGCGCGCACCATGTCGTACTTTTCGTCAAACCGGTCCGCATAGCTGAAGGTCTCATCGCGCTCCGCGACCTGTTCGGCCGTTATATCCGGCCCCAGAAACGGCCTGCCGTCCATGTGCGACGGCAACCCCGCCCCTGCCAGGTTCAGGATGGTGGGCCCGATATCAGCGAACTCCACGAATCCGTCCACCCGGCCGCCCTCCTCGAAGGGGGACAGATGCCGGAATTTCTCGGGTATGTGGATCACCATGGGCACGTGCAGACCCGCTTCATAAATGTAACCTTTGCTCCGAGGCAGCGACCCGCCGTGGTCGCCGTAATAAATAATGATCGTATTTTCCAGCAAGCCATCCCCCTCCAATGCGGCAAGCGCCTCGCCCACCTTTCTGTCCATTTCGAGATGGCGGTCCAGATAGAACGCATGCGTATAACGGATCAAGTCGGTATCGGGGAGGTAGGGAAACACCTCGACTTGATCCGGATCGTGCTCTGTCGGCTCGTTGCGGAAAGTTTCCCGGTCGAAGTGCAGCCGGCCCTCATGGGTGTCCGTGCCGGTCTGTTCCATGTAAAAGAATGGAGTATCGTCGTCGGGCCGACTCCGCCAATGGGCCTGCCCGCCGTCCTGGTCCCAAACTTCTCCCTCGGTCGCGTTGAAATCTTTTTTCCCGTTCTTGATCGTATAGTATCCCGCTTCACGCAAATAGTAAGGAAACATTTCCCGAGACGGCGTGTGGCTTGTCCGCGCAAGCCGGCGGTGATGATGGGTCGCATTCCGCGGCGCGTAGACACCGGTGATCACGGTCGTTCTCGCCACCGAGCACACGGGAGCGTTGGAAAACGCGCGGTCAAATGTGATCCCGTTCTCGGCCAACGCCTCGATATTCGGGAGTACCGCGCCTCCCGGGACAAAGTGATCCATGTAATGCACCGAATTGTCTTCCGAAACAAGGACAACAAAATTTGGACGCTCCTGCGCGTCGCCGGCAACGGCGAAAGCGCTCAACTGCGCCGCGGCGACCAAAACCGCAGCCGCGCCCGGGATGCCGCGGCCGAGTGTGCCGGTAAAACCAAACCGCTTCTTTCCGCGCCGCATCGGTGGCCGTTCCCAATCTCGATTTGATTGAAAATCGGTGGTTTTCAATCCGGTGTACTCCGGAATCGAACTCTTCATTTATAGCAATTATTAAGACACTTTTATTGACGCCGATAAAACCGTTCGAGCGCTTCGGCTTCGCTCTCCGGGTCGAACCTGGGATTCGGCTCCGTCGGAACCGGCGCTCCCGTTTCTTCGCGCCATTCCTTCATGATGGCATGCATTTCCTCCGTCTTATCCGGCAGAATTTCGGCGAGGTTGAGCCGTTCGCCAAGATCCTTGTCCAGATGGTACAGTTCGAGGCCCCCGTCCTCAAAGTACTCGTGCAATTTCCAACGCCCGTAACGCATCACCATTCCCGGACGCGTCCGGAACAACGGATCGCGGGTCTCGACGTTTCCCCGCCCGTACCGCTGCAGGTAGACCGGAAAATGCCAGAACAACGGCCGCTCGGGCAACGTCTCTTCGTCTCGCAGCAGAGGGACCAGGCTGAGCCCGTCCAACAGGTGATCCTCCGGCGCCTCGATCCCCGCGACCTCAATAAAGGTAGGGAAAAAATCGACGCCGCTGACGGGCTCCTCCGATACGCCTCCCGAGGCGACCTGCCCGGGCCACCGAACCACCATCGGAACACGAATGCCGCCCTCATAATAAGATCCTTTTTCTCCCCGAAGCGGCCATAACCGGGAAATATTATAAATTCCTCCGTTGTCGGAGGTGAAGATGACGAACGTATTGTCCCGCATTCCCAGTTCATCCAGCGTATCCAGCAGGCGACCGACGTTCACGTCCATGTGATCCACCATCGCCGCGTAAACCGGATTGAAATGCGTGGCGGTGGGAATCCGGTGGTCGTAACGTTCAATCACTTCCTCCTTCGCCTGAATCGGCGTATGAGGGATATAAAACTGCATCGAGAGAAAGAAGGGCCGCTCGGGATCGTGATCTTCGAGATGGCGAATCGCCTCATCCGTTAAGCGAAACGTCAAATGCTCTCCTTCCGGACCGTCCTCCAGTTTCGGATTGTCGTAAGGACTGAAGTACCCGGCCGGTGGATGCCCGCCTTCGAAACCGCCCACATTGACATCGAAGCCGTGCCGGGTCGGATCCTCGCTAAGGTGCCACTTGCCGAAATGCCAAGTGGCGTACCCCGCTTCGTTGAGGAGGGAAACGAATGTAACGTGGTCTTCGGTGATGAACTCGGTGTTCGGAGTCGGGATCAATCGACGCCAAACCGCCCGCCGCCGTTCCGAGCTTCCCACCGTATAAATCCCGTGCCGCGGTCCGTATTGCCCGGTATACACCACGGCCCGACTGGGAGCGCAATTGGCCGCCGGCGCATAGGCGTCCATAAAACGCATGCCCTGGGCGGCCAGCCGATCGATGTTCGGCGTCTCGTAATACGTGCTGCCCATGAACCCCACGTCTCCCCAGCCGAGATCGTCCGCGTTGATAAACAGGATATTCGGCGGATTCTCGGTACCCTCCACAACAACAGAAGCCTGGGCCAGAACCGCGGCCGCGCCGATAAAGGCCGTCTTGCCTAAGAACGAACGCTTCCCGCGGCCAACGGGGAAATCGGCGATTTCGCCATCGCAGCAGTCGTTCCGGGAATTGTCGAAAGATTTATTTTTCGTTCTCCGCTTGGCTTCACTCATGATCAAAACAATGGTACTTTTTCGGTTTTCTGCCGACTCATGCAAAATCAAACGCCCCTCGGTCGCCTTTTCCGGTAAAAAACCCGCCACGTTTGCCTGTGCTCCCGAATCTTTTACCGGATCATTAAAAAAAACCGTTCCGGAGCGTACGCGTCGCTAAACCCGTACGTCGATCCGGAACGGAATCAAGGAATTTTATTCGTTCACGTCGACCCACATGCGCAGGAACCGACTGTCCGCATCCTCCAGCGGCACAACGTCGGGGTAGGTGTAGGTGGTGGTTCCGGCACTCTCGTCCACGCTCCGAAGCTCTTCCACCTCGACCGCGGAATCCGGCCAATCGCCCAGGGCGCCTGTGGCTTGCACGCCCCACTCGGCCGCGACGTCATTCATCACAGTGAACGTCAGCGTCAGATAATCGGCATCGTCGACGTCTTGAACCGACTCAACCGGCAAAGCTTCGCGGGAGGGAACCTTCGGATCAAGGCCCATTAGAAACTTCACCGCGTTGGGCACCCCAGCTCCGGCCGGCGTCGCGCCGAGACCACTGATCCCTTCATCGTCGAGCTCCTCGGGCGTGAAGTACTGATCAAACCAGTCTTCAGCCTGCATCATCGCGCCGTTCGTGAGAGTGAACTCGGACAAAGAAGACCCGCGCGACAGAATGATCATCCCAGAGGAAACCACACTGCCGCCATCGATCAACACATTCGCCACATCGCCATCGGCGACATTGCCGCGACCGAATTCGGCCTCTTTCGTTTGCACGTGTCCGTAGACCGTCAGTTGACTGTCCCCTTCCCGCAGCTTCAGATTCTGGTTCGAACCGTCTTGGGCGGTAAGGGTCAGGCTGCCGCTGGCCTCGGCGATCAAGCTGCTGCCGTGGCGAATATCCACCGTGCCGAGCACCCAGTCGTTGCCGACGGGTGACCGTGCCCCCGTTAAAGATCTCGGCTTCGTCCAGATTCCCGGGAAGAACTTGCGGATCCCAGTTTTCGACGACATCCCAGGAGCCCTCACCGGGATTGTCCCAGGAAATCACCTGGGGAAGCCCCGCTTCCGATTCGTGAACGACGGTCAGAACGGCCCATTCCTCGCCATCGATTGTCTCAACCCGAACGTATGCGCCCAAATTTTCGCCAAGGAACTCCACCTTGCCGTCGTTGACCCATGACGCGAACCGCAGAATACCATCTTCGTCGTCCCCCTGACGCAGAGACGTGCCTTTGTCCATCCGGAAATGGAAGTCCGAAGTCGGCCCCCACTCGGCGAACTGGCCTCCAGCCTGGATGAAGGCTTCGTTTCGCAGCGTGAACTCCGCTCCCGCTCGGTTCTGTGTCAGAATCACATTATCCTCCGCGACAAAACTCCCCCCGTCGATCTCCACGGTGGCGAAGTCCTCGTCGGCGATATCTCCCCGCCCGAACTGGGCGTGATTCGCGGCAATAACGTGCCCGAAAAGAGTCAGAGTTCCTCCTCCGTCGCGCCGGATCTTGAAGGTCTGGTTCGAACCGTCGTCACCGGTTGTGGGCAGGGTTGCCCCAGCTTCCACAATCAGGTGGCTTTCGCCCTCGATATCGATGGTTCCCAAGGTCCAGTCGTCGCCGACGGTCATCGTCCCCCCATTGAGAAACAAGGCTTCGCCGAACGAACGCGGCACCAGCTCCGGATCCCAGTTTTCGGGCACATTCCACATGCCGTCCTCCGCGATCCAGTCGATCTGTATAGAATCCTCGTCCGATAAGACCGGCGCGTGATTATCCCTCCCGGACATATCCGTGAACTGGGTGACGGCGCCGTTATCCATAACGGCATTGCTCCCGTTCAGGTGCAGAACAAGTCCATCCGTCACGGGAACCGCGTCAGGGTCGCCTCCTTGTTCGGTCATATAGGTATCGAAAAGGAAATTCATCACCTGGTCGAATGGCTCGCCTTGCCCGAACGGCAGTTGCCGGTTGTAAACGAGAACCGCCACTATCTGGCCGCCAAACGGCTGCACAACGTTTCCGTCTGAATCCGACCCGGCTCCGATTCGGGTAAAAAGCTTCCCGCCGCACGCTACGGTGACCAAGCGGTTCGCGAGTTTCTCCACGGCGAGCATGTCCTGGACGGCAACTCCACCCAGTGGCTCACCGACGGAGAAGAAAAATACATCTGGTTCAGCCGCGACGGCACCGAACAATTGTTCAATTTGGCCGATGATCCGCACGAAACCCGCAACCTGGCGCGTTCCCCCGATGAACCGACTGAAGCGTCCCTGGCTACCTGGCGCACGCGCCTCGCAAACCAACTCGCCGGACGCGAAGAGGGTTTCGTTGATAATGTCGGCAATCTCGTTCCCGGACGCCCCGTCTCTACCATCCTACACCAACTGCGGAGGCGAGACGGCGTCTGCCAATGATGGGTCACGTTCGAACGCCGTCAAGCAACAACGCAACATCTCCGAGACCCCTTAGCGCCCCGGTCTGCCGTCTCTTGGCACTGTCAGGCCGTATCCGTGCTCTATGGCGAACACTGTGCTGTGGGAAAATCCGCCCCCTCGCAAATCCCAACGTACGGCTTTACGGTCTCACCATCGCTATACAGTCACTCCGCCCCCACTCCGCAATCCCCGGTTGAATCCGGACTGCCGGAAGGATTGACATTCGACCGCTATTCCGCATTCTCTACTCCATTAAGGCGCTTATTCCAACCGGCGCAAGCGGCAGGGGCCCGCGCCGCCTGACAAGTGATTTCCTGTCAGTAACCACTCAATTTTAAAGGATTTCCAACGACCGGCTTTCAAAATTCCGCTTGGGAAGATCGCTAGTACAAGCGTCATGATAAAATTCATTCTGCTATTTGCACTATCTTTGATCCTGATAATAACCGCCATCGACCTGGTCAGAGTTCTGGGATATAAAACGTACCCGATTCAACCGGATGAATTCACTGTTCTGCAAGATGAGGTTTATGCTGATTTGGTAAACGGGGAAACTGGAATAGACTGGAATCGGCTTGATGGTACACTGGAATTCTGTGATCATCAATATGACTGCTCCGATTTCCGATTAGTTAACCTGATCAGGATATTATATGAATATGGCCATTTGATTCCGGATGATTATTTGGACAGGATTGAACACACTCTATTCGGCTTCCGCTACTGGTGGGATGAGCCGGGTGGAAACTCCATGGCCTACTGGACTGAGAACCACCAGATTCTTTTCGCCTCAACAGAATATCTCATAGGCCAAAAATATCCTGAAGTCATATTCCGAAACAGCGGCCTGACCGGTCGCGAGCATATGGAAAAAGCCAGATCTCGTGCCCTGGACTGGTTGATGATGCGCTGGAACTTCGGTTTTTCCGAGTTTTATTCAAATTACTATAAAGAGAACATTTCCGCCTTGATCAACCTCATCGACTATGCCGAAGACGAAGAACTGGTGATAAAAAGCAAGATCGTATTGGACCTGCTTTTTTACGATGTGGCCTCTCAAAGCCTGAAAAACCTGTATTCTACTGTCAGTGGAAGGGCATTCGCCAATTACCGACGTGGAGAAGCCACGCTAAGTGCTTTAACCGCCTACTTGTGGGGTGATGGCAAGAAACTTGAACCCGGCAAACTCTATGGTATGATGGTTACAGAGAAATATCAGATTCCGCCGGTTATCACAGAAATAGCTAAAGACAGGTCGCCGGTCATTATTAAGCAAAGTAACGGTCTTGATATCGCCGAGTTAAGACGCAAGGGTTATTATGGGACCGATACACGCAGTATGATGATGCAATGGGGGACTCAAGCATTTACTAATCCGGAAGTGATTCGCAATTCCATTAAAACAATCCGAGAAAATAATATGTTCACGAACAGTTTTCTCAGTGATTTCAGATACCTTGATTTTACATTGATTAGTTGGTTGCGTCTTGAACCGGTTCTCTCCCGAATTTTGAATCCGCAGTCGAATGGTGTGGCCATTCAAAGAGGAAATACCTACACATACAAAACCCTGAACTGTTCCATGTATACGGTGCAAAACCACCATCCCGGTGATTTTGCCTACCAACTTCACGTATTCGGTGTGAATATTGGAAATCACTTTTCTGTGTTTCACACTCACCCGGCGGCTGAAAAGAATGTGCGAAGGCAGTCGCCAAACTATTGGGTTGGATACGGTCGACTTCCCCATTCCGTACAGGATGAAAACGTAAACTTGTCCATTTACAGAATACCGCTAAAAAAGGGCATGATGGAAGCAAATCTGCTGGACTATACTCGAGCCTATTTCCCAAGTGAAAAATTTGATACCGCCTTTGTTGCGGACAATTATGTGTTTGGTAAAAAGGGCGAGACGTATATCGCTCTGATCGGAGCTAACCCATTTGCGTATCGTGATGAGGATAACGATGATATTATTCAAGACGGGCGACGAGTATTCTGGATAACCGAAGTCAGTTCCAAGACCGAAGATGGCTCGTTTGCCGCTTTCACCGACCGGATCGCAAACAACGAAATAGCATTTGATACCAGTTCGCTTGAGCTAAGATATCATTCCAATGGCAAAGAATATGAGTTGACTTTTGGTGCTGATTTCAGGATCGACGGCAATGTTGTCGATAATGCTTACAAACGATTTGATTCTCCTTATGTCCAGGCGGAACAAAAGGATGAAACCATCGCGTTTACTCACAATGGGCTCGATCTATATCTCGATTTCAATAACATGATTAGAGATTTTTAAACCCTTCTCCGGCCAAACGCTGCAAATGCGTCCGGTGCATCAAGCGCAAAGTCGATTCTCTTCTGGTACTGTTGTTCTCAAGAGTCGTCGTGACTCCTGGTAGACCCCGGCATGGTTCTTAGATATTTCCCGCAGTGATCCCGATAGTTCAGGCGAACTCCGCCGGCCACATGCAGGGACTGGATTTTCTGACCGCGGACAGCGAACCGGCAAAAGTGTGGTTTCGTATGATTGTACTGCCCCGATCATAATCATTTCCTCCGCCAAACGCGGAGGTTTTGGGGTAACCAAGAAAGCAGGGCGGGCCGTTTAGGGGTAGGCG
>SLOW01000049.1 GCA_007132315.1 Opitutales bacterium | reverse complement strand
GCGTGACACTACCATTGAAGAAAATAGCGCCGCGTTCGCCGACGGAGATCAGGGGAGCGGCACTCGCCACCGTGCTTCCAAGCAATGCGCCGGATGTCGCGGCGAGGGCTAGATTTAGAGTTTTTATTAGCGAACGAAAATTGGCTTTCATGAGATCGTTAGTTACGACAGTTGCTTTCGTGGAAGGCGGGATTTCAGGTTTGGGTATGGTTCAAAAAAAGAAGGGAATCCTCCGGTAATATCGAGGGAATCCCTGTTAAAAGGAAGATTCAGCTCGGGCTGATGATCGATGCGTCAATCGACACACCGGGCGTAGGGGAGAAAGGAGAGGGAGCCGGGGCGGTGACCGGAGGTGCGACCGGATCCTCGTCCAGACCGTCCGCCGCACCTGCCTCAATCGCCGCGCTCTGGTCGGGGGCCGCGGCGTTGGCGGCACCTATGATATCCTGAACCGCGTTGGGATTGGCGACCACCGCGAGCCTGACGATTTCCCGGACGATATCGGGCCCCTTGTCGGGATGTCCGGCGATGGCGGCACCCGCGATACGAGCAGCTTCACCGGGGAATTCGGCCAGCACGCCCGCGACGATTTCGACAGCCTGGTCGGGGTTGTCGGCCACAGCCATGGCGACAATAGATTCGAGGTCGTCGGGATTGGCCTCGATTTCAGCCACAATCTCCGCGACATCGACCTGGGCGAAGGCGAGGGAGGCAGCGGCAATCGCCACAAAGGCGAGGAAAGACTTCAGGTACTTCATGATTATTCTCCGGGTTTATTGGTTTTTGGATTTCAAATTTGTGGATTGATCGTAAGTGCCTACAGACAAAGCGCAAGGGAAAAATGAGAAAAATCGACCGAATTCGTTTGGCTCCGACCTTTCTTTTACTTGCGGAAAGCAAGGGGATTGTGCTTCAGTAGTTGTTTTCGGGTCAACACCTTTCTGTTCGTCTTATGAAGAAGTTTTTTCGGAAGGGCAACGCCTTCCTCGGGTTCGTCAACATCGGGCGCGACAAGGACGCCCAATTCGGCATTCACCCGGTATGGGGCCGTATTTTCATCCTCCTCTGCGGCTTGGCCGTCACCGGGTGGGTGGTGGTGGCATTCGCCGGTTTTCTGTTTCTGAAACACACCCGCGACATCGAGACCGGCCAGTTCGCCGACCTGCTTTTCTTCCGCTGGGACGAATACCGCGTCGCTTGGGGAGAGGATTATATCGAGCGCGGCCGGGAGCTGATCGAGGACGGTGAAGGGCGCGAGGGGTTTCACTACCTTCGGGTGGGTCTGATCCGCTCTCCCGAGAACATCGAGGGACGCCTGCTGCTGGCTAACATTTTCCTGGCCCGGAACCGTTCCGATCAGAGTGCCCGCTTGTTGGTGGAGGGCATGCCGTACGGCTACGAAGACGCCGATTACGTCACGACCACCATGCGCCTGCTGCTGCGCGCGGAAAAGGACGACGAGATCCGTGCCATTGCGGAGGAATTCCTTCCCGCGGAGCCCGACACCGAAGGACGGCACATCATCATCGCGTTCGCCGCCGCCCGGGCGAGTTTCCACCGGGGTGATTTTGACAGCGCGGTGCGGTTTGTCGAGGACTACCGGCTCGACCAGAGCAACAGCGGGCGAATCCTGCTGGCCCGGATCGATTGGGAGCGCGGCAGCCGCGCCGAAGCCATCGAACGACTGGAACGGATGGCGCGCGATCGTCCGGACAACAATGAAGCCTATCTCTATCTCACCCGCTTCCATCACGAAATGGGCGACATCGCGAACGCCGAGCGGTACGCGGTGATCCGTCAACTCAACGATCCCCTCAGCGCTCTGCCGCGAATCGACCTGCTGTACATCTATCACGACAAGGGCGACGACGAGCGGCTGCACGAGGAAATCGATTCCATCTTGAGCGAATTCCGCAGCGATCGCGAAGCCATTGAATACCTCGCACAATTCGCCCTCGACACAACGGACGTCAGCCTGGCCCGAAGGATCTTCGAGCACGTCCAGTTGCGCGGCCAAGACCTGGGAATCCCTGGGATCGTGCTGATTCACACCTACATGAAGGCCGGGGAGTACGACCAGGCCACCAGCCTCGGCGAACGCCTTTCCCGGGAAGTCGAAGGCTTCGC
This sequence comes from Opitutales bacterium, assembly GCA_007132315.1. GTDB lineage: Bacteria > Verrucomicrobiota > Verrucomicrobiia > Opitutales > T3Sed10-336 > SLOW01. The sequence goes on along the minus strand of SLOW01000049.1, from coordinate 6,443 downwards.
CGAGCAATTCGGCACCCAGCTGCTGGCCGTCAACGCGATCGCCGACTACGCCCGGGGCGACCGAGCCGAGGGTGATCTCAAACTCAGCCAATTCCTCGGCAGCGAGGGCCTCCGCCCGGCCAACTACATCACCTACTCGGACAAACTTCTCGAGCTCGGACTGCACGATCCGGCGCGGCGGATCCTGGCCCAGGCGCACCACACCAATCCGCGCAGCCAAAGTCTGCTGAGCGCGCTGATCCGTCTGGACATCGAACGGGGCGACGGCACCGCTCTGATCTCGAACCTACCGAAACTGATGGACATGCGCCTCCCGCCACCAAACGTCCTTAACGAGGCTTACCTGTTTCTGAGCAGCGATCGTTTTCTCTACACCGTGGAACGGCGGGAAATTCTCGAGGAACTCGAAGCCGCTCTTCAACGGCATCCCGTGATCACGCTCGGATAACCTTCAGCCCGGTTGTCATGGCAGAGAACGGCGCGAGCGAACCCGCACTTGGACCAACCGGCGAGATCCTCCGTGATCTCCCCTCCCCCTACCAGCCACATCCGTGCGGCCTCCTCCATTTCCCCCGGTTCATCGCCAAAATCCGCAAGCACCTCGCGGGCGAGTTGCCGAAATCCTACCGGCGGAATTTCACCAAGGGCTTCGACGGTTTTCTCTGCCTCCACCTGGGGATCGATCCGGCCGACGTCATCGAAGCGGTCCGCGCGAGCCGCACGGAAGAGGATCTCGAACAACGGCTGGCCCGGCTGCTGCCGAAAGAGCCGCGGGTCGAGGTCTGGAACCGCAAACTGGTCCAAATGGGAATGAGCGAGATCGGGCGCGAGGCGCTCGCCGACGTAAAACGCAAGATGAACGCCGAAGACCGCGACGATCTGGTCTCCTTCGCCGACATGATCGACTTCGACGAAGGCCGAATCCGATAAGCGGGTGCCGCGAGACCTCCCTCCGTAAGCTGCTGTGAAGCAGCGAAATAATGCTTTAGCCCGAATGGAGCTCGGTTTGGGTGGTTGAGATGTAACTCAACCGAACCGCATCGACACTTCCGGGCACAAGAGGGCCATACTCCCCGCATGGCCGCCGACCTGGGAACCCCGTGCCTCGGTTCGCCCTTCGGTTCCGCTCGAATCAGAGCACCTGGAACAAGTGGAGCACGGTTTGGAACGGACTCAGAGCCGGCTGAAGGTGCTCCTGAAAAAACGCGAACCTCGAAAATCCGTTCAGAATTACGAGAAAAAACAATACGCCGCAAACCACTCCCAGGACGAATCTTCCCCCTTGCTCCAGCCACCCCGGAAACGGCGCCGGTTCGCGGGTCAGCAGCTTCACGTAAAACATGGCCGGAAGCAGAATCACCACAAAACCCAGCCAGTACGACGCCGAGAGGAGCGTCGCCCGCTCGAGGGCGTTCTCGGAATCCATCCCCAGCCTTTCGATCAGGAATGAGTAGGAGTCCCGCCACTGCACATAGGCGAACCGGAAGGCCGCGTACAGGACGCCGGTTGTGCAAAGCGTCGGGAAAAACCCGTCCGCGTCCGCCTTTCTGATGGAAACATAGATGAACAGCAGCAGGACGCACCCGGCCAGAACCTGAATAAGTAGAGAATTCATTCGTCAAAGCCCACGGATCGAATTGCGTCCTGGATCCACACCTGTCCGCTCATGACCTTTTCTCTGGCGTCATCGTACAGGCGCCGCACCCCCCGTTCCCGCAACGCGTTACGCAAATCCGTGGCATGGCCGCCGCGCTCGAGCCACTCCCTCACCGTCTTGTCCATTGTCAGGTATTCATAAACTCCCGTCCGACCGACAAAGCCGGAATGGAAACAATGCTCACACCCCCCACCCGGCTGGTATAAATCGTCGATCTCCGAGCCATCGAAGCCGACGAATTCCAAGGAATCCTCGTCGATTTCCTCGTCGGGTTCCTTGCATTCCGGACAGAGCAACCGTACCAGCCGCTGGGCGACCACCATTTTGACCGAGGCCACGAGCGACGCCTCTTCGATGTTCATATTGCGCAGACTGGCAAAGATGTGCACGGTGTCCCGCGCGTGCATCGTGCTCACCACGAGGTGACCGCTCAAGCTGGCCCGAATCGCCGTCTTGAAGGAATTGGGGTCGCGCATCTCCCCTATGAAGATGACGTCGGGATCCTGACGCAGGATAGTGGTCAACCCCTCCTCGAACGTGATCCCCCACGTCGCGTTCACCCCGAGCTGAGTGGCGGCCGGCAGGGAGTACTCCACCGGGTCCTCGATGGTAATCGTGTTGACGGAGGGTCCGGCAACCATCTTCAAGAGGCTGTACGCCGTTGTTGTCTTTCCGGAACCGGTCGGGCCGGCGATTAGAATAAAACCCTCGGGATGCCGAATCGACCGCTTGAGGGCTTTCTTCATGTCCTCGCTCATACCGAGCGAATCGATATTCAGCGTAGTCGCCGGGCGGTTGAGAAAACGCAGCGCGAGCTTTTCTCCCCGAAACGAAGGCGAAACCGAAACCCGCGTGTCGATCCGCCAGCCGTGATCGTCATCGACCCATTCGAACCGGCCGTCCCGAGCCTGAGAACGGTCCGCCACGTCCAGGGAAGCCATGACCTTGACGATGGCCAGCAGGTGATCGCCGGTCATCGATTCGAACTTGCGGTAGTCGCGCAGGATACCATTGACCCGGAATCTCGCCAGAAAGTAATCCGCGTGGGGTTCCAGATGGATGTCCGTCGCATCCTGGGCCACAGCCTCGGCGATCATGGCGTGCAAGAGCTCGCTCTCGGTTTCCTCCGCGATCCAGCTTTTCCAGAACATCCACCAGCGGCGGCGCTGGTTGTGGGTGATCCGGGCACTGGCGGGCGCTTCGTGAACGGTGCCGTCCGAACTCGCCGGCATCGGCATACGGATTTTCTTGCCTTCTCCCATATCCTCTCCGCCGCCTCCGGGGTTCACGAAGTCCCGTTTCAATCGCCCGTAACCGTATAAGGCCCAGCCCACCGGTCCGGTCACCAGCGACAGAAAATTAGCCCATTCCCGATAACCCGGCGGCAATTGGCTCAAACGGGAACCGAATGCGATCAGGGAAACCCAGATCAGGAAACCGATCAGTGCCAGGATAAGGAGGAGTGGGTCGTCGCCAAAGAGTTGAGCCGCGGTTTACACAGCGCAGCCGGGATCCCGTAGCGCCGTCAATCGGCGGGCGCGTCACCCCCGCACAAAACAGGGAGGTGACGGCAATGTCCGGATTCTCGCGACGGGAACAAAAGCAACCACCCGGGAGTCCAACGCCGCAAAATCCACGATGCAAGCGACCCCCGCACAACAGGAACGCCTCCGGGCGCTCGGTCTCGATCCTACGGAATTCGAGGAGGCCTTCGTGCGTTCGTCGGGACGCGGCGGGCAAAGCGTCAACAAGGTCGCGACCTGCGTCCAGCTCGCCCACATCCCGACCGGGTTCGCTGTCAAGGCGATGACTCACCGGACCCAGGCCAAGAACCGGGAAGAGGCGCTGAACCGGTTGCTCGACCGGATCGAGGAAGACCGCCGGCGCCGAAGGCACGAAAAACAGCAGGTCCGGGAACGTCTGCGCCGCAAATCCCGCGGCCGCCCGGCCGGGGTCAAGCGGCGTATCCTGGCCGAGAAACGGCGCCGTTCGGAAAAAAAGGAATCCCGGCGCAAACCCGGCCCCGGCGAAGCGTCCTGAACGGGCGGAGATTTCATTTGTTTTTCCCGTTCGCTTCCCGCTATCGTTTCGGGCTGTCTCCTATGCCGCTCGAAAAGCACTTCATCATCGTAACGATCGACGGTGGCGCCGCCGCCGGCAAATCCTCCACCGCGCGGGCACTCAGCGAGCGACACCATCTGCTGTATGTGGATACCGGATCGTTCTACCGGGCAGTGACGCTCTACCTCCTCAAACGCGGCCTGACGCCCGAAGACACCGAAGGCATCGCCGAGGCCCTGCGCGATCCGGCGATCGCCACCCGTCTCCGGGGGCGCGAGGCCCGCATCGCCCTGGACGGCGAAGTGCCCGACGCCGAACTGCGCAGCCGTGAGGTCAACGAGCAGGTCTCCCGTTTCGCCTCCTTGGGGATGGTCCGCGAATTCTTGCTCGATTACCAGCGCGGGCACGCCGGATTCGCCCGTGAGAACGGATTCGACGGGTTGGTGATGGAGGGGCGCGACATCGGTTCGGTCATCTTCCCCGACGCCGATTTCCGTTTCTTCCTGGAAGCCGACCCCGAAGCGCGCAACCAGCGCCGGGTCCACCAGGGCGAACAGGACAGCATCGCGGAGCGCGACCGGCTCGACACCCAGCGCAAGACGGCGCCTCTGGTTTGCCCGGAGGGCGCCACCCGGATCAATACCACCCAATTGTCACTGAACGAGGTCATCTCCCGGGTCAGCGAGATTATCGACAACCCGCGGTCATGAATATCATCTACCAGATCGGTTCGCTTCTCTCGGATTGCCTGTTCGACGGCGCCTATCCTGGCGATATCGCCGGCCGGCACCACCTCCCGAAAGCGGGCTCTTTCATCCTGGCCTGCAATCACGTCAGTTTCTTCGACCCGCCCGCCATCGGACGCCACGTGCCGCGCGAGATCGCCTATTTCGCCCGCAAGAGCCTGTTCAAACCCGGCCTGATCGGACGCATCCTTAACACGGTGAACGCCATCCCGGTCGAACGCGACGGCGCCCCCGACGTCCAGGCGGTCAAGCGGGTACTGCAAGCTCTGCGCGAGGGACGGGGCGTCCTGTTTTTTCCCGAAGGGACCCGGTCCCCGGACGGCACGCTCCAGCCCGCCCTTCCGGGGTTGGCCATGATCGCCTGCAAATCAGCGGTTCCCGTCGTTCCCGCCCGCATTTTCGGTTCTTTCGAGTCCTACGGCCGACAGCACCGATTTCCCGAACCGCACGGGCGGATCAGCGTCGGCTTCGGCCCGCCGATGCCCCCGAAAGCGTTCGATCCCGGCGCGACGAGCCGCGCGCGCTACGAAGGGGCGTCGAAACGGATCTTGGACGCCATCGCCGCCATTCCGGCACCGCGCGAGCCCGGCATCTGACCCGATTTTTCAACTCGATTCCGCCCGCACGGAACCCGGATAATCATACCATGAAGATTCTGATAGTCGGAGCCGGCGAAGTCGGCCGCTACCTATGCGAGATTCTCAGCGAGGAGTACCACGACGTCACTGTTATCGAAAGCGGCATCGCGTTGGCCGAACAGGTGGACGAAGAGCTCAACGTCCGCGTGATCAAAGGCAACGGCAGCTCCGCCGAAACACTCCAGCGGGCGGGAGCCGACAGTTGCGATTTTTTCCTGGCCATGACCAGCGACGACAAGACCAACCTGACCTCGTGCTCGCTGGCGAAGGCACTCGGCGCCGGGACCACCATCGCGCGCATCCACGATCAGACCTACACCGACAACTCGATCATCAATTACCAGAGCCACTTCGGGATCGATTACCTGCTCAACCCGGAAGCCCTGGCCGCCGTCGAGCTGGCGAAGAAAATCCGCAACCCCGGCCGGGTCGCGGTCGAAAACCTGGGCCGCGGCCAGATCGAGGTCCAACAGTTCCGGGTCAAAGCCAAAGCGCGGGTGCTCGGCAAGAAACTGGCCGAACTCAAGCTCGACCCGCGGGTGCGTATCGGTTACGTGCAGACCGGAGAACAACAACAGGTCGCCAACGCCGGGACTGTTCTCCGCGAGAACGATTACGTCACCCTGTTCGGACCCTCGCGCATCCTCTTCGACCTGAAGCCGATGTTCGATCCCGACACGGTTTCGGAAGCGGTTCGGGTCGTGCTCTACGGCGGCGGCGAAGCCTCCATCGCGCTGGTGCGTCTGCTCACCCACCCGCGTTTCCGCATCCGGATCCTGGAGGAGGACAAAGCGCAGTGCCGTGACCTGGCCGAAAAATTCCCCCATATCACCGTCATCCAGGGCGACGCCACCTCGCTGCGGCTGCTGGAGGAGGAACAAATCGGAAGCGCCGATTACTTCATCGCGCTGACCAAGGAGGACGAAGACAACGTCATGACCTGCCTGCAAGCCTCGAAACTGGGCGCCAAGCACACCATGCTGCTGGTCAACCGCGCCGATTACATCGAGGTTCTGGAGCGACTCAAAGACACCCTCGGCGTGGAAATGGTGGTTTCGCCCCGAATCGCCACGGCCAATGAGGTCCTGCGCTACAGCAGCCGGGAGCCCTACATCGAACTGGCCAAGCTGGCGAGCGACCGCGGCCGTATCGTCGAGATCAAGGTGGGGCCCAAGAGCCCTTGCGTGGGCCGCACCCTCCGGGAGATCGAATGGCCGGGCGACTGCGTCATCGTCGCGTTCATCCACAAGTCGGAAACCAAGGTGCCCGGCGCCGATGACGCCATCCTGGCCGGCGCCCGGATCGTCGCCATCGTCCAGAAGGAGAACATCCGCGAACTCG
>SLOW01000180.1 GCA_007132315.1 Opitutales bacterium | reverse complement strand
GTTGGCTGCCGCCAACGACCGGCAGGATGCTAGCGGTAGGTGAATTCTTCGGCCCTGACCCGGACCCCTTCCTCGACGCGGTCGCCCGGTCGGGCAACGACCCGTTCCCCGCTTTGCAGACCTTCGTGAATCTGGGTCCAGAGACCGGATCGGCGTCCGGGTTCGACGAACCGACGGAAAGCCCGGTCTCCTTCGACCACGTAAACACCCCATCGGTCCTCGTGGCGAAACAGCGCGCTGCTCGGAATTTGCAGGACGTCGTCGTCCTCCCACAGGATGAAACGGGCCTCGACCCGATAATCCTTACCCAGGGCCGCCCATGCCTCCCGCGCGTCCTTCAGGACGACGCGTACCGGCACCCGCTGCTCCTCCACCCCCAGGGCCGAAATCCGCATGAATCCTGCCGGCTCCACCCGCCGCACCGTTCCCGCGAGATCCTCGGCGCCTCCCCAGCGGGTGAGTTCGACGCGCATCCCCTCCTCCACCCTGACGGCATCCATCGACAGAAGATCCACCGTCACCTCCAACCGAGACAAGTCGCCCAAATCCATGACGGCTTCGCCCGGCGCCACCAAACCCTCGTTCCAACGGTGCCGGGCGAGAACCACGCCACTCAGCGGAGCGCGAATTCGAAGCGGTTCATCCGCACCCGGGCTCGAGTCCCCCTCCGCCGCCTCCAACACCGCCAGGGCGTTGCGCAATTCGTAACGCGCAGCCTCCACCGCCTTTGTGCCGGCCCGCTCCGCACCCTCGGCCCGTTCCAGCGCGAGTCGTACCCGGTCGCGCTCGGACGCGGAGATCGCCCCCTCTCCGAACAGCCGCTCGGCGCGCTCCCATTCCAACGCGGCGAAACGCCGGGCGGCCCGGAGCGCCTCGAACTCCGCCTCAATGGATTCGAGCCGGGCACGGGCCGCCCCAACGGCCTGGCGCGCCTGCTCCCTGGCCCGCGCGTCCAGGGCGGGTACCGGCGAGGGATCCATGGAAAAGAGGATATCACCGGCCGCCACGTCGTCCCCCACTTCCAGCTCGACCCGGCGCAGGTACCCGCCTATCGGCGTCGAAACGGTATGGGGATCCCGCAGGCTGGTGCGCCCTTCTTCTTCCACGTACTCTTGAAATCCGGCCCGTTCCGCCGTCACCACCGAAACCGGAATGGGCGCGGGACGGAGAGCCAGCACGAGTAGCGTCGCTCCGGCGATCAAGCCGATACCCAGAATTATTTTGCGTTTCATATTCATGAACAGTCTTCGCTATTTCATTCCGCGGATTTCAACGCACTCACCATATCGATATCGCGAATACGACGTGCGATCAACAGCATTGAAAACGCCGAAGCCACCAACACCCCGGCGGCTGAGAACGCGTACGTCCAGGGAGTGACCACAAACGGAATCCGGTACATATCCACACTCATCGCCTCACTCAACAAGAACGCGAACAACGTTCCCGCCAGCCAGCCGACCGGAAGGGCGGCCAGCGTCAGGATCCCGATTTCCCCGATCAGGATCCAAGCGATCTCCCCGCGGGTAAACCCGAGCACCCGCAACGTCGCCAACTCCCGGGTGCGCTCGGCCAGCGCGATGCGGGCGTTGTTGTAAACCACGGCAAACGCGATCGAGCCCGCCAGCAGGAGGAGGATGCCCATAAATACAAGAATCGTATCCGTCAAGTGCTCCCGAATGCCGCGTTCCGCCTCGGCCATCATCCCGACACCGGCGACGCGAGGCATCTCCCACAGCCGTGAGAACAGTTCGTTCCGGCGGGACTCCTCGACCAGAAGCCAGGCGCCGTTCACGGCCGGCCCCTCCCGTATCAGCCGGTTCAACGCCCGCCGTTCCATATACACGCCGACCCCCAGGGGCTCGTCCACGGTCCCGGCCAGCGGAACCTCCAACGTCCGGCGGGCGCCTTCCAGAAGCTCGACCGACACCCGGTCTCCTGGTGCGACTCCCAGGAAATCCGCGAGGTAACGGGTCATCAGAACCCCGTCCGGCGGCAGGCTCACGGGCCGGTGGTTTCCGTCGAACAATCCGCGGAGGCGCGACCCGGTATCCAATCCAAGAATACTGGTTTGATAATCCCGTGCGCCGACCGCCAGCCGGACAGGCGCCGCCCGATAACCCTCGGCGTGGTAAACTCCCGGCACGTGGCGCAACTCGGCGATCGCACGCTCCGGCACCGGATCGTGGAACGTCAGGTGCGTGTCCATCCTCTGCACGAGCCGGTACTGGATATCGATCATGTGTTCCACCGCGTTGAACTGATAGCTGCCCACCAGCAACAACGCCCCCGCCAGGCCGACACCCAGGACCGACAGCGAAGATTTGAACGGATGTCGCGCCAGGTTCCGGAAGATGATCCTGGTGGGCTGTCCCAGCCATCGCCCGAAGACCGACCGGTCGAGCCACCCGCGCCTGTACCGCTCGGGCGCCGGGGGACGCATGGCCTCCGCCGGAGGAAGGCCGGCCGCGCTCCGCACCGCCCCGATCGCCCCCAGCAGCGCCGCTCCTCCCGACACGGCCAACCCGGTCAGGATAACGCCGGGCCGGAGCCTGAAATCGATTTCGGGAAAGCGAAAGTACTCCCGGTACACCCCGGCCAGTCCATCCGCGGCCCAGGCGCCGAGGGCGATCCCCGCCAGTGCGCCGACGAGGACGACCAGGCCGGTCAGACCGCAATAGTGCAGGGCGATTTCCGTGTTGCGGTAGCCGAAAGCTTTGAGCACGGCGATCTGCTCCCTCTGCCTCCGCACAATCCTTCCCATCAGGACGTGCAACAGAAATGCAGCCACGCCAAGAAACACCGCCGGCAACACCGTCGCCATGGCGCGAATCTGGTCGAGTTCATCGGTCAGAAACCGGTGCGAGAGCACCTCGTCCCGGCCGTGAGCGCCCACACCGCCGTATGGGGCGAGAATCCGATCGAGCTCGGCGACAACAAGGTCCTCCGACGCTCCCGCCTGCAGCGTCACCGCGACGCTGTTGAAAGCCCCTTCCATGGCGTAGGCCTGCGCCAGCGCACGGCGATTCATCCACAGGATCGCGTAGCGCTCGTAATCCGGCACGAGATCGGTCGGAGCGATCTGGTAAATGAACTCCGGCGACAACGCGATGCCGGATATCGTCAGTTCCTCCAGCCCTCCCCGGATGATCGCTTTCAAGCGGTCGCCCGGCTCCAGAGCATGCGCCTCGGCGAAAGCCTCGCTGACGACCACCTCGTCCGCCCGTTCCGGCATCGGCAGGCGCCCTGCGCGCAGGTAAAGCCGGTTCACTTCGGGCTGCCTTCCCTCTGGAAGCGACAGCAATTGCCCGCGCACCGGATCGGCAAACCCCGGAATCTCCAGGCGTACCGCGGCCCGCACCCGGATTTCCACCTGATTGACACCGGAAACCTCCCGCAAGCGTTCGGCCACTGGTTCGGGAGCCCGTTTCAAGTCGGCGAACACCTGGCCGAAACGAAAATCCCTGTAGAACCGGTCCATCGTTCCAGTCAACGCGTCGAGGGTGATCAGGGAAATGATCAGTGTCATCACCCCGGCCGCCACCACAACCGCGATCGCCGCGACCTGGCCGCGCAGGGAACGCATGTCCCGAACGAGTTTTCTGTTCAGGGATTTCACGGCATTACCAATGCAGTTCGGACGGAGGCCGGCGGTGGCTGTTGACTCGTTCGTCCACGATTCGTCCGTCACTCATGCGAATCACCCGGTGGGCCATTTCTCCGATCACCTCGTTGTGCGTGATCAGGGCGGTTGTGGTGCCCAGCCGCCGGTTGATGTCCTCGATCGCCTGAAGGACAGACACACTGGTTTTCGAGTCCAACGCTCCCGTGGGTTCGTCGCACAACAGCACGGCCGGACGTTTGGCGATCGCGCGGGCGATCGCGACGCGCTGCTGCTGTCCTCCGGAAAGCTGCGAAGGGAAATGATCCATCCGGTCTTCGAGATCGACCAGGGCCAGGGCCTCCTCGGGCGACATCGGATCCGTCGCGATCTCAGTGACCACCGCCACGTTTTCCCGGGCCGTCAGGCTGGGAATCATGTTGTAGAACTGGAAGACAAACCCGACTTCGTACCGCCGGTACCGGGTCAATTCCCGGTCCCCGGCCCGGGTCAGGTCCCGGCCGCGATAAAGGACGGTGCCCCCGGTTGCCACGTCGAGTCCGCCGAGAATGTTCAGCAGCGTCGATTTTCCACAACCCGAAGCGCCGAGCAACACGGCCAGTTCACCGGACAACAGGCGCAGATCGACACCGCGCAGCGCCTGGATGGAAACCTCGCCCATCAGATAGACCTTGGTCAGTTCCCGAACCTCAAAGAGAGCCTCCGCAGTCGCAGGACCCGTCTCCAACTCCCTGTCCGCAGCCTTCATAACACCAATTATTCGAGAGCTGGCACCGAAACGGCAATGCCAATTGACGGCGACGAACAGACCCCATTTTCGTTGCCTCCGGGTCCAGATCCACCTTTTAATGCAATTCCGAATGAAGAACCTGCGTATCGGCACCGGATATGACCTCCACCGCCTCGAAGCGGGCGGCCGTTGCGTACTCGGAGGCGTGGAAATTCCTTCCGACAAAGGCCTGCGCGGTCACTCCGACGCCGACTGCCTGACCCACGCCATCTGCGACGCACTGCTCGGAGCCGCCGGCCTGCCCGACATCGGCCAGCACTTTCCCGACACGGAAGAGGCCTACCGCGGCATCGATTCCCAGGAACTCCTCCGCCAAATCTCGGCCATTCTCAGAGATCTCCGCTACAAGATCGTCAATGCCGACGCCACCGTCATCGCCGAAACCCCCAAGCTGGCTTCCCACCGCTCGGCCATGATCGCAACGCTGGCCGAGTCCATGGATATCTCACCGGCTCAGGTCAACGTGAAAGCCACCACCAACGAAGGCGTCGATGCCATCGGCCGCGGCGAAGCCATCGCCGCCCACGCCGTCTGCCTGCTCATCCGCGGCACCCCCTGAACCCACCGGACCGAACCGCCAACGTGGCGACCGCATCCCCACACCGAGTCGCCGATTCAGGCTTGGATTTTAGCCACGTCGCCCGACTCGATGCGGCGTGCGTATCAATCTTCCAACTTGGGCTGTTTTTATCTTGCCATAAAAGACAGGCTTGGGGTTCGATCACTGAATTAACCATTTCAACCTCCGTCGTGAATTCGAATCCATAAATACTGAAATGATCAAAAATATTATTCTTCTCGTTTTTCCACTGGTGTTCCTGGTATCCAAAGGATACGCCGACGACCGCCCCAACATCATCTTCTTCTTCGCCGATGACCACAGCTTCTACGACACCGGCGCCTACGGCAACGACGAAGTCCATACGCCCAACATCGACCACCTCGCCCGCCAAGGCACTCTCTTCAGCCACGCCTACAACATGGGTTCGTGGAGCCCCGCCGTCTGCATCCCCGCCCGAACAATGCTCCAGACCGGGCAGAGTCTCTGGAATACGCGCGAGTACGACGTGGATCGGTGGATCGAAGACGGGCGATTCTGGCCCCAAATCCTCTCCGCCGCCGGCTACAATACCTACATGACCGGTAAGTGGCATCTTCGAGGCCTCCGTGCTGCCGACGTCTACCAAACCGTTCGCAACCAGCGTCCCGGCATGCCCAACCAGACCCCTGCGGGCTACGAACGGCCCTCACTGCCCTCCCAGGAGGATCCCTGGTCCCCTTACGACACAAGTTTCGAAGGTTTCTGGAGCGGCGGCAAGCACTGGTCCGAGGTCATGGTTGATGACTTTGAGATCATGCTCGACGACGCCGTTCACAAGGATGACCCATTCTTCATGTTCGTCGCCTTCAATGCGCCCCACGATCCGCGCCAGTCTCCGCGCGAGTTCGTCGAAATGTACCCTCAGCAAGACATCCGCCTGCCCGACAACTACCTTCCGGAATACCCCTACAACGAAGAAATGGCCTCCGGCCGAGGCCTTCGCGATGAACGCCTCGCCCCCTTCCCGCGCACCCCTTACGCCACACGCGTCCAGCGCAGCGAGTTCTACGCCATCATCACCCACATGGATCACCAGATCGGCCGCATGCTCCGTGCCCTCGAAGCCGCCGGCGTCAAAGACAACACCTGGATCATCTTCTCCGCGGACCACGGCCTGGCGGTTGGGCAGCACGGCCTGATGGGCAAGCAGAACATGTATGACCATAGCCTCCGCGTCCCTTTCATCATCGCCGGCCCCGACGCGCCCCAAGGCCAAACCCATAACGCCCCCATTTACTACCAGGACGTCATGCCCACTGTCCTTGAGCTCGCCAACGCCGAGGTCCCCGATTACGTCGAGTTCAACTCCCTCGTTCCATTTCTCCTGGACCAGCGTGAGTCCTCCTATTACGACGCTATCTACGGTGCCTACCGCGACGACCACCAGCGCGCCGTCATCCACGACGACTACAAGCTTATCGCTTACCCCGAGGCCGGGATCCTACGCCTCTACCATCTCGCCGACGACCCCTACGAAATCAACGACCTTGCCGACAACGACGGTCAGCAGGAGCGCATCCGCGACCTCATGCGGCGACTGCAAAGCCTTCAGGAGCAATTCAACGATCCGCTCGACCTCGCCATAGCTTTCCCCGACTGGTTCTGACTCACCCGTGTCTGCTGGAAAGCGATTTACTATGACTTCCCTGGATACTTAACAACAACAAATCGGAGAAACTGATTCCATGAAGATTGATTTCGGATGGCGGGCAGGACAGACCGTAGCTGTCGTTTCGGCGATTGCCATGGCGTTGGGTGTTTGTCAGCTCGGGTATGGGCAGGAGCGGCCGAATATCATTTTGATCATGTCCGACGATCAAGGTTGGGGGGACGCGGGCTATATGGGGCATCCCAACGCGGTGACGCCGGCTCTCGATGATATGGCGGCGGAAGGGCTGGTGTTCAATCGGTTTTACGCGGCGGCCCCGGTGTGCAGCCCGACGCGGGGGAGCGTCCTCACCGGCCGTCATCCTTTCCGCTATGGAATCTACTTCGCAAATGTTGGCTACCTTCCGGAGGAAGAGCCCAACTTAGCCCGGATTCTGAAGGCGGAGGGATACCGGACCGGGCATTTCGGAAAATGGCATCTGGGGACCTTGACGACCCAGCTGCAGGACGGCAACCGGGGCCGCCCCGGGAATGAGACCCATTACGCGCCGCCGTGGGAAAGGGGCTTTGATGTGGCGTTCTCCACCGAGGCGAAAGTGCCGACCTACAACCCGTTGTGGCGGCCGCGCGACTTCAGCGACCATCCCGGCAACCTAAGGGAGTGGTGGGATCCGGACATTGATCCGGGCAACGTGATGCCCTACGGGACGCGTTATTGGAACGAGCACGGGGAGTCGGTTACCTGGAATATGAAAGGGCCCAACGCGGAAGTCATGATGGACCGGACGTTGCGGTTTGTCGATGATTCGGTCGAACGCGACGAGCCGTTCTTTGCCGTTGTCTGGTTTCATGAGCCGCACCTTCCGGTTGTTGCCGGTGAATCCGATCGGGAGCCGTTCAGCGAACTCGACCCTTACTACCAGCACTACTGGGGCTGCATCAAGGCGATGGATCGCGAAATCGGGCGCCTGCGGGAGCACCTGCGTGCCCTCGACATTCACGAGAACACGATGGTTTGGTTCACATCCGATAATGGCCCGGAAGACGACGCAACCGCCCCGGGCACGACTGGAGGGCTTCGCGGGCGCAAGCGAGATCTTTATGAAGGCGGCATTCGAGTTCCGGGAATTGTCGAATGGCCGGGGACCATCCAACCGGGCGAGACCGACTTCGCGGCCGTCACCAGCGATTACCTGCCGACGCTGGTCGATCTTCTCGGTATCGAGCTGGACGGCGGGCATGAGTTCGACGGCGTCAGCTTGAAGCCGTTGTTTAAGGACCCGACGTTGGAACGCGAGGAACCGATCGGCTTCATGAGTCGGGGGAAAATTGCGTGGATTGGCCAGCGTTTCAAGGTGATCGACCACGAGGGCGGTGGGAGGTGGGCGGAGCCTCCGTGGAATTTGGAACTGTATGACCTGGTTGCCGATCCGGCCGAAAGCAAGGACCTCGCCGCGGAGAAGCCCGAGCTGCTCGACGAGAAGGAGAAGGGCTTACGCGCTTGGTACGAAACGGTCAGCCTCCCCGGCCTTCGCTGATTTGTCCTCATTCCCTCTGAAAGAGCTGAAGGACTAATCCGCCTGTCCTTCGGCGTTGATAAGCAGAATGATTCCGCCTTATCTCCTCTTTCGCAGGCAACATAGCGTTTCTGCCAGTGGCGGGAATCTTCCGCTCTTGGCAATTTGAAACGGGTATCGAAACGGAACGACGACCGCCGTAAGCCTGCGCAGGAAGAGTCGGGCTTATGTAAGCACCGACCCACGTGATCAAACCGGATGTCGGTAGCGCCGCTCTTTAGACGGCGTCGCGGTGGTTTTTTCGATCCGCGGGGGTGATCAAGAAATGCGGCGGATATTACAAACCGTGCCGGGACAACGATTGAGACGATGGAGTATTTTATCGTCAAGAAGACGATTTCGGCTGATCGATTGGGTGTCTCGCGGCACAGGAGTTGCTTAATTCGTTATGGTTAAATCAAATGCACAATGTCGGCGCTCTTCCG
>SLOW01000364.1 GCA_007132315.1 Opitutales bacterium | reverse complement strand
CGCTCCGGCCGCCCGTCACCGGATCCCGGCCCCGCGTCTCTGACAACGCAAGGATTCGTTTCGGGAGTCAAGCCTTTCAACCGGAATCCCGTTGAACGATTGCGGGACGAACTCTGAGGAGAGTCCATGACCCTCAATGGCACAACAGAAAGACCGCCGGTGAAAGCCGGCGGTCCCAGTTCAAATCAAGGGACTGGCGCCCGGCTCAATCGGCGTATTTCATGGAGCATCCGTAGGGACGCGTCCTCGGGGTGGCGACCTCTTCACCGTTCATGGCCGCCGTCAGAGCCGAAACCACGTAGTTCTCCGCGTCGGCGATGTCCGAGGCGCGGCGCGACGGATTGCTGTCGATGGCGCCGTTGTAGATCAGAATACCGTCGGGATCGATCACGTACATGTGGGGCGTGACCCGGGCATCGTACTTGCGGCCGACCACACCGTCGTGATCGAGAAGGATAGCGGTCGGGTGGGCTTCGAGATCCTCGATGCTCTGATTCGCTTGCTCGGCGGTCATGTGCCCCTGGAGCCCCGGAGCCGAAGAATTCATGGTCAGCCAGATCACACCCTTCTCGGTGTATTCCTTTTGGAGGCGCTGCATCTCGCCCGGTTCGTAAAACTTGACCACGAACGGGCAGCCGTGGTTGACCCACTCCAAGACAACGAACTTACCCTCAAAATCGGAAAGTGAAACGTCCGTGCCATTGGAGCACTTCAAGGTGAAATCGGGAGCGGGCTCACCGATTTCAGCGCCCGAAAGAAACGCGGGCGCGGCGGAAACCATGCTCAGAGCAGCCAGTACAGCGGTCAGTTTTTTCATATCTTTATCTGGTTCTTGTTAATCAGGATTCACTCAGGACAACGGACCTGAAGCAGGTTTGTGGACAGGAAAGCCTGTCAAAAGAGCCATGCTTTTTTATCGTTCCCATCCTCTTGCAAAATCAGGACGCCGGCCAGTTTCTCCAAATCCGAAGGCCCCGCTTCCAGGGGGATTGCGAGCACTCGGTCGGGCGAGAAATCGGTGTCGCCTGTCCAGGAATCCGCTTCGGAAGCGTGACCGGTCAGCACGCCGGCTCCCGGCAGCGGGAAGAAATCGACCGAAGCACCGGCGGGGACGTTGCCGAGAAGCAGGTGGAGTGTGTTGCCGTCGCGCTTCCAGGCCGTCCGCATCCCGTGATCGTCCAGCGCGAAACGGCGCGGCAGGCGGTCGCGGAATTCGGCGAACAACTCCCGGTTGACGGGGGATGTCTCGGTCCCGACGGGCAGGGTCAGTTCGAGTTCCGCGTCGCCAGGAATGCAACTCTCGCGGCAGACGAGCCAGTCGGCCGTCGCCCGAATGGTGACTTCGTCGAGCTCCAGGTCCGCCGGTGTGAACACCCGGGCCAGCAGGACGACTTCGTCCTTGAAGGCATAGACCTTCAGGTTGCCGGGTTCCTCCACCTTTTTCGGCACGGGCCACTGGATCGGCCCCACGCGAACGCCTTCGGGCACGTCCCAATCAACCGTGGCCGGGATTCCCGAATCGCCGGGATTTTCCCAGTAGGTATGCCATCCCTCGGCGATATCCAGGCGGAGCGCCACGGTCACCGCCCGGCCCGGGACCAGGGTTTCCGTGTCGGCGATGAGCGACGGCTCGATCAGCGTGACCCCGTTGTGTTCCTGTGCTCCAACGGTACCGAATAGAATTAACGTTCCAAACAAAGCGCAAACACCGGTCTTCTGCATAGTCCCACTTTCAGAACGAACCACGTTTTTGCAAGTCGAGGGAGAATATTCCCGACCCGTCCGTCCGGATTCAATGCTCAATATCGCAGTTTGAGGGTACGGGTGAGCCGCTGATTTTCCTCGAACGGAACAATCCCGTTCTGGACCTTGAGCCAACCCTGTTCGCGCAGGGAACGCCAGCCGCTGCCGCGGGCCAGCCGGCGCAGTTCACCGGTCTTGACCCCGGGTTCGAGCGCGTCCATGAGAGGTTCGTCCATGATGAGAAACTCGTAGAGCGCGACTCGTCCACGCGCGCCCGATTCGTTGCATTCGACACAGCCTTCGCCGTGCCAGGCCCGGGTTTCGGCGGGCTTGTTCCCCAAAGCCGACGCCATTTCCTCCCGGATGTCATCGGGGATTTCGGTCACTTCCTTCATGCAATGCCGGCAAACCCGCCTGGCCAGGCGCTGGGCGATGCTGCACACCAAGGAGGAACCGATGAGAAAGGGCTCCACCCGCATTTCCAGAAGGCGCGTGATGGCGCTGACACTGTCGTTGGTGTGCAGAGTGGAGAAAACCAGGTGCCCGGTCTGGGCCGAACGAATCGCGATCTCGGCTGTTTCCTGATCCCGGATCTCACCGATCAGGATAATATCCGGATCGTGCCGCAGGACCGACCGAAGACAACTGGAGAAATCCAGTCCGACTTCCGGCCGGATCTGAATCTGAGAAATACCCTCCAGTTTGTATTCAACCGGATTTTCAATCGTGACGATTTTTCGCCCTTCGTCGTTGGCGTGCGCCAGCAGGGCGTAAAGCGTCGTGGTCTTGCCGCTTCCCGTCGGTCCGGTCAGCAGCACGAGACCCTGCGGGAGCTGGGTCAGCTCCTCAACCGCGCTTTGCTGGACCTCTTCCATGCCGAGCTGCTCGAGGTCCATGAACATGCTCTCGCGCCCCAGAATGCGCAGGCACACGCCTTCTCCGAAAGTGGTGGGAATGATGGAGACCCGGAGATCGTACGAATCCGTTCCGGTTTTCATGGAAATGCGTCCGTCGTGCGGCACGCGCTTTTCCGTGATGTTCAGGTCGGCCATGACCTTCAACCGGGAAATGATCGACGGGTACAGCTGACGGAGGCCCGGGGGCACCGGAATATTCTGCAACACGCCATCGATGCGGTACCGCAAACGGATCGCCGACGTGTAGGGTTCGATGTGGATGTCGGTGGCGTCGAGCCGCAGGGCCTCCAGTAAAATCTGGTTAACGAATCTCGAAATCGAGGAATCCATTTCCCCCGTTTCGTCGGAGGTGTCGACATCGAACGTGATTTCACGGTCCAGGTCCGCCGCACTCTCATCCTGGCGCAAATGCTGAATGGTTTCGGCGCCCAGTCCGTAATTGCGCTTGATGAACGCGTGGATGCCGCTGGGTGTGGCTATCGCGACGCGAATCCGGAACCCGAGCAGGAGGCGAAGATTGCCCATTTCGCTGAGATCGGGAGGATCACTCATCGCGACGGTCAACACCCCGCCTTCAAACCGGATGGGGGCGAGACGGTAGTGCAGGACCAGCTTGATCGGGGCCAGATCAAGAACGGAACGATCGATTTCGAACTTGTCCGGATGGACGAATTCGAGACCGTGGTATTCGGCCGAAGCACGGTAAACCACTTCTTCCGAGGCCAGATTCAGGTCGGTGACGGCCCGCACCAGGGGAATTTTTTGTCGGGCGGCTCGACGGCGGGCTGAGTCGAGCTGGTCGCTCGTCAATGCCGCCTTGTCGAGAAGGATCGATCCGATATCGCGTTTTCTGGCCATCGCGTCAGCCGTCCTCCCTTTCGACGGGAATCTCCAATGTGCGTGAGCGGTTGAACTCGACCTCAAACGTATCGCCGGAATCGTCTTCCATCAGTAATCGGTAGGCATCGAATTCGGTAACGCGCCAGTCGTCAACCACGCTCATGCCGGCCGAACCGATCAGAATGGCGCCGTCTTTGCTAAGATAGGCTTGGCTTTCCCCCGCGCTTCCGCGCACGAAACCGACGTATCGGACCTCCACACGACGAGGGGGCGGAGGCGGTTCCGGCTCCTCTTCCGGTTCCTCCTCTTCGGGTTCGGGCTCTTCCTCCTCTTCGGGTTCGGGCTCTTCCTCTTCTTCAGGTTCCGGTTCCACCCAGTGATTCCGGAAAGGATTGGCGCCGGCCGTCAACTGTTCGCGCTGCTCCGGCAGGCGTTCAAAGAAATCGATCAGGGAGATTTCCTGGCGCGACAGCCGTTCTTCGACCCGACCGATATCGTTGGCTACTACCTCTGGAGATTGCCACGCGGAAAAATATCCTTCCCGGACAGTCACCAAGTGGAGCCCAAGGGCGGAGAGTAGGACGAAAACGGGTAAGACCAGATGTTTCAGTCGTTCCATCACTCTATCCATCGATCTCCAGGAATCCTTTGATTACCAGATCGGCGACGATCCGATCCGGTTGCTCCATCGATTCCTTGCGGAGGATGAAGCGATCGATGAAGAGCGCTCGTTTGCCGGCATACGCAGCGGGCAACCCGGCCAGTTCGACCTGCTCTTCGTTCGACACCAGGAAGATTAGGTACGGGTGGAGTGCCTCCATGTCGCCTGACACCCGGATCGCGACTGTCATCTCTTCGTAGAGTTCCCGGTTATCCCCGGAGACCACCCGCATTCTCGGCCAGCGCAGCGATTCGATCCGGTCGATGCCGTTGAGGATCGCGCCGCTCAGGACCTGATCGGCCATCGCCAGGCGAGCCCACAACAGGTACTCGCGGTCCTGGCCGACGTATTCCGGCAGAGCATCGATCACCGATTCGGCCAAGTTGGTCTCGTGCTCGTTGGCCAGGGCGCGAAGCCGGGAAACAATGGCATTCCTTTCCCGGTCGAATTCGAAATATTGGAACGGGGCGTCGATCCGTTCGGCAATAAACGGATCGCCTTCCAGGATGATCGCTTCCGGCCCCATCCGTTCGCGCAACAGGCGGAGCTCGTTTTCAACGAGCCGCAAGTTGTCCATGATCGATTCCTCGGATGTTCCGTATCCCCTGGCCTCGAGTTCGACCAGCGTGTCACGCAACTCTCCGGAGATTTCACGGCGCTCGCGCAACAGGGGGAGATAGGCGATCAAGAAAAAAGCCAACACCACCACGCCGAACGCGAGGATGAACTTTTCGTGGGCCTTTCTGTCCGCGATCAATGACATGGGTCGTTCAGCTTACGGACGGGAGAAGAATCGCGGTGTCCTTCGCCAATGCGATTCCGCCGTTTCGGAGACGGAGTGTCCGAATGGTTCGAGTTCAAGGGTCAGGGCGAAGGTGTGCTCGGGAATGGTCGCCGCGTCGCGTACCAGGGTCCGCCGCTGACCCGATGGCAGTTTGTCCACACTCAAGAGAAGCGAGGCCGAACGCAACCGGTTGACCACGTCCCCCAAAGGAGAAGTCATGGCCATCTCGTCCTCTCCCGGCACACAGAGTTCCGCGATGAAGCCCCGGCGCTCATTCGCCAGGTCTTCGAGGGTGACGAGCGGTCCTGGGTCGGGCAGGTGTATTGAGGCGGGGCCTGAACCGTCGCCAAAATAACTCGTCTCGTCGGCGAACAGCACGAACCAATAGAGTTCGTCGTCACCGATTTCGCGCAGGTTCGTCAACGTCTCCAGAAAATCGCGGGACGTCTTCGCCGCGTGCAGGAAAGGAACAACCGCCCGGTAGGTTTCCATCCGCTCGTTTCGGCGCGCGTCCACCGTCTCTACCAATTCGAGGGCTTCCCGATACCGCTCGAGTTGGTGCCTGTTGGACTCGATCTCCTCCGACAGCCCTCCGGCCACCCGGATCATGAGAATCAGCGCGCTCACCATGGCCACGCCACCCACCCAGTAGAGCGTGTGCACACCGCTTTCGAGCCGACGTTCCCTACGCAGGTCCGCCGGGAGAAGGTTGACCGAACAGGTTCCCCGCCCAAACACCGATAAAGCTGCCCCGTAGGCGATAACGAAGTCCGAGGGCGAAGCGTCCCGGAGATGGCTCGGAAACTCCGGCCACCAGCGGATTTCGTGGTTCCATTCCCGGGCCAGGTAGGCCGCCAGTCCGGGCTGCCGGGTACCGCCGCCGGATAGCCAGCAGGGAAACACCCGATAGCGTTCCAGTTCGATGCCCTCCTCCCTGCTCCACTCCAGGACCACGCCATCGATTTCCTCGCGCCAGCGTTCCAGCACCCGGACCAACGCCGGTCCGGGCACGCCTGCCGCGAAAAAATCGCGCTTTTCCTTCAACGCTTCCGCTTGTTCGTAATCGCAGCGTTCGTCCTGCGCGATGGCCTCGGTGAAATGCTCCGCCCCCAACGCCACGTTGGTCGCGAAAATTCCCTGCCCGTTTTCCATCAGGACCACCGTGGTGGACGACTCGCCGATATCGACCAGAATGCCTTCCTTTTCCTCCGAGCACAAGTCCACGAACGCGTTCACGAGACAATTCGCCGGGGTGCTGACGGCGGAGATCCGGCGACCGGAATGCTGCAAGAGTTCGAGTTGCTCCTCCACCTCGTTCTCCCGGGCGATCGTCACCCAATACGGCGCCTTGAAACGGCCGAAGGGACGCAGGGGGGCGAAATCGTAGATGATCGACTTGTCACTGAGGCCGCTGAGGTTGCTCGTCTCTTCGCGGATCGCCCGTTTGACGTTGTAGGGCCACTTCCGCCCCATGTCCATCAACTGGGAGATCGTGCTTGATTGCCGGATGATCGTGGCGACGGGCACTTCGTCGAAGGCGTCGAGCACCCGGGCCAGGTGGCGTCCGATTTCCTCCTCGTTGATCAGTCCCTCTTCCTTCAAATCAATCGTGAGGGCGTGCAACAGGGCAACTCCGCGCCGTCGCTTCTCGGCCAGCAGAATCTTGACGGTGGAATTGCCGCAGTCCACCACCAGACGTCGCTTGCGTTGAAAAAAACGGTTCCCCAGCGCATCTGGCCCCCTTTGTCCTGTACTGATCATTCGATGCTTAAAAGGCCGGCGGCGCGCTCATAAGCCGTTCCGCTGTTGGATAAACTCTCCACTTTCGGAGAGGAGCGTTGCGGTCACGAAAATAAGTAAGTAACGCGGCTGTTCGAATTCGGTCTGCCGCCGGAACGCCGCACCGATAATCGGAAGATTTCCCAGAATCGGCACCGCTTCGGTGAACGTGGTTCTCACATTCTCCATGACCCCCCCCATCACCACGGTTTCACCCGAATTCACCACGACCCGGGTAGCCAGCTCTTGGTCGCGGGATTCCGGCAGGCGAATATCGAAATCTTTGATCACATTCCCTTCCTCGTCGAAATCACTGACCGTGGCGAAGGTAACCAGCTCGACGTCCTGTTTTACCTTGGGATGCAACGCCAGCATGATACTCGTCCCGTCGCCCCCGATGCTCGCCAGGACATCCAGCGACACGCCCGAGCGCAACTCCGTGGGTTGGCCCTTCGGCACCAGTGTCGAAGTGGAACGCCTGTCCGTGATCTGGTGTGAAACCTCGTATTCCTCGTAATAGTACTGGCGTTTCCCGTCGGCAATGGTCGCCGGCCGATTATTAACCACTGTCAAACGCGGCGAACTCAAGGTCTGACTTTCTCCGCTTTGTTCGAGGGCGGTCAACGTCGCGTTTAAATTCCGCACGGAAAGGACGTCGGTGAAGGTACGGGCCAGCCCGCGGCCGACATCGGTTCCAAATCCCGTAAAGTCTTCGGGAGCTCGGCGGTCCGCACGCGGATCGCCCGCCGTTTCCCAAATGGTCCCCAACTGCAGGAACGCCGCCTCGGTCACAGTGACAAAGCGCGCCTCGATCAGGACCTGCTGCACGGGCTGATCGAATTGTTCAATGATCTGTTCCAGCGTGCGCAATTGAGCCGGCGTCCCCGTGGCCACGATCAGGTTGCGCTCGAAATCGATCATGTATTCGGAGCCCTTGTAAAAACTTCTGATCGCCTGTTCGATCGAAGGCCGGTCGGGCGCGTTGTCCCGCACGAACTTCTCGATATCCTGCGTCTCGATGACCACTTTGCCGTCGTCGCGGGTTTCGCGGCGGGTTTGATGGGCGCCGAATTCGGCCGGCATGATAAAGCCGCGCCGCAAACGGTAGAAACGCGTTTCCTCAAGACGGTCGGAATTGGTGTTGCCGTCAACGATCCAAACCAGGTTCGGCCCCACCTGAAAATGGATGTCGAAATTCCGCGAAACGTAATCGAGAAACTCCGACATCTCCACGTCCTCCATCCGGACGCTGATGGTCTGCTCGAAGGCGGGAAGATTGCGGTCGGCGACGAAATTAATGTTCTCGGAACGCCCGAGGGTGAAAATGATCTCCTCGAGCGTGACGTTGTCGAGTTGGATGCTGACCTTGCGACCCATCACCTCGTCCATCATACGCGGCGCCTGATCGAAATCGTACAGCGGCCCCTGGCGCTCGATCACCCGGTTGAACGAATGCGGAACCAGCGGCTCCCGCGAGAGTTGGTCCAGCGTGTTCCGCAGGTCGGTGGGCAGACTCAAACCGCGGGCGCGGCGGTCGAACAGAATACTGCGGAGCGTCGGGGCGAAGCGCGAATCCTGCGCCTCGATGTCGCGAAGCTCGTCCTCCAGCGCCTTTTGCTGGCGCCGCTCGCTCTCCATTTCCACCCAGTTGTATATCCGTTCGATCTCCGGGTCGTCCGGGTCCAGAGCGTACAGTCCGGACGCCTGGGTTCTCGCCTCATCCCACTCGTTGCGCCGGGCAAGCCTGAGAATCTCCCGGATCTCGTCGTCGTACCTGTGACTCACCTGTTGCCCGGCAACGCCATCCTGGGTGCCGCGCGCGCCGTCATTGCGCTCCGGCGTGTGTTGGCACCCCGCCAGGACAAAGGCCTTGCAGACGAGGACAAGGAGTACCCCTTTAAACGAACCGCTCATTCCTCGCATCGAAAAACACCAACTCCATTTCTTGTTCAATCCTTGAAGCCTAGCGGCGCGCCGGTCGCCATCAAGAACCAATGGACGAATTCTCACCCGCACTTCAACCGCCCGGAAAAAAATATCCTTTAAACTAAAGTCGGTCCCGCCATAGAATCAATCTTTTATGGATACGTTGAAATTCGCAGTATTGCCCGGGGATGGTATCGGACCCGAAGTCATGGCGGTCGCGCTCGAAGTCCTGGCCCGGGCGGCCGGGGAGGAGAATCTAAAGCCGGAGCCGGTCGAAGCCGACGCCGGAGGCGTGGCGATCGACCGTCACGGCACCGCCCTGCCACCCGCCACGCTCGAGCGTTGTGACGGCGCCGACGCCATCCTGTTCGGTTCGGTCGGAGGGCCGAAATGGGAAAACCTCCCGCCGAAAGAACAGCCCGAACGGGCCGCCCTTCTGCCGCTCCGCAAGCGTTTTTCGCTGTTCGCGAACATCCGCCCCGGCCTGCTCTATCCGGAACTCGTCGGCGCTTCTCCTCTCAAGAGCGAGCGGATCCCCGAGGGGATCGACCTCGTATGCATCCGGGAACTGACCGGCGGCATCTATTTCGGGCAACCGAAAGGGACCCGGGACCTCCCCGACGGCGACCGCGAGGCGCTCGACACCATGGTCTATAAAAAGAGCGAAATCGAGCGGATCGCCGAGGTCGCCATCGCCACCGCCCGCTCCCGCGGCAAGCGCATCTGCTCGGTGGACAAGGCCAACGTGCTGGAGACCTCCGTTTTGTGGCGCCAAGTCGTGACCGACTACATGGCCGCACACGCTCCCGAAATCGCCTTGTCCCATATGTACGTGGACAACGCCGCCATGCAGCTCGCCCGGGATCCGAACCAGTTCGATGTCCTGCTGACCGAAAATATGTTCGGCGACATCCTTTCCGACGAAATGGCCGTCATCTGTGGCTCGCTCGGCATGCTTTCCTCCGCCAGTCTCGGCACCGTGGAGAACCGCCACGGCCACCGCTTCGGCCTGTACGAGCCGGCCGGCGGAACCGCCCCGGACATCGCCGGAAAAAATCTGGCCAATCCCTGCGCCCAGGTCCTTTCCGCCGCCATGATGCTGCGCTTCAGCTTCGGCCTGGAAGCCTTGGCCGACCGCATCGAAGCGGCGGTCCGCAAGACCGTCACCTCCGGCATGCGCACAGGCGATATCGCCTTTGGCGGCCCCAGCGTCGGCACCCGCGAGATGGGCGACGCGATTATCTCGAACCTCTAGGACATTGCCGCCATGTCTTCCAGCAAGATCCGTCAATCCTTCCTCGATTTCTTCGCCGCCCGCGACCACCGGATCGTGCCGTCCGCGCCCCTCCTCCCGACGGTGCCGAACCTGTTGTTCACCAACGCGGGAATGAACCCCTTTGTGCCCTGCTTTCTAGGCGAACGGTCGGCGCCCCACCCCCGGGTGGCCGACACCCAGAAGTGCATCCGGGCGGGCGGCAAACACAACGACCTCGAAGATGTCGGTTTCGACAGCTACCACCACACGTTTTTCGAAATGCTGGGCAACTGGTCCTTCGGAGATTACTTCAAGGAAGAGGCCATCACCTGGTCCTGGGAGTTGCTCACGGAAACGTGGGGATTCCCGAAGGAACGCCTCTACGCCACCGTTTACGAACCGGGCCCGGGAGATCCGGCGGACTTCGACCACGAGGCGCGGGATCACTGGAAGGCGGTTTTCGAAGCCGCCGGTCTGGATCCCGACGTCCACATCCGCCACGGCAACAAGGCCGACAATTTCTGGATGATGGGCGACACCGGTCCCTGCGGCCCGTGTAGCGAGATCCACATCGATCTCACACCGGAGGCCGACACCCGGGGCGAACTGGTCAACCGCGACTCGCCATGGTGCATGGAGATCTGGAACCTGGTGTTCATCCAGTTCAATGCCGACGCCGAAGGCAACTTCACCCCGCTCGGCACCCGGCATGTCGATACCGGCATGGGTTTCGAACGCATCGCCGGAATCCTGGCCGGAACCCGTAATTTCACGGATTTCAGCCGGCCGCCGTCGAATTACGAAAGCGACCTGTTCACCTCCATTTTCGAGCGCATCGCCGCCTTGTCCGGCCGGGAATACCGGGGCACCCTGCCGGAATCGCGCGACGGCACGCTTTCCGAACAGGAAGCCACCGACGTCGCCTTCCGCGTCCTGGCCGACCACATCCGCGCCTTGGTCTGCTCGATCGCCGACGGCATTCTGCCCGGAAACGAAGGCCGCAACTATGTCCTGCGCCGCATCTTGCGCCGCGCCGTTCACTTCGGCCGTCGGATGGACATGGATGCCGGTTTCTTTGGACAGCTGATCGACCCGGTGGTCCACATGCTCGGCGACACCTTTCCGGAAATCCGCCGCCGCGAGGAGGTCATCCGCAAGGTGATCCGCTCCGAAGAGGACACCTTCGGCCGCACCCTCGACCGGGGCATGCAGCTCTTCAAACGGGTTGCCGAACAGGCGGCCGGCACGATATCCGGCCACGACGCCTTCACCCTGTACGACACCTACGGCTTTCCGTTGGACCTCACGCAGATTCTGGCCCGCGAACGCGGGCTCAGCGTCGATACGGACGGCTTTTCCCGCGAAATGGAAAAGCAGCGCCGGCGGGCGCGGGCTTCGCGGAAAAAAACGGAGATCAAAATGGTCGAGGGCGATGAATCGGCCGAGGCGACCCCGTTTTCCGGACATCACGTCGAGCACCCGGGCCCGTACTGTGCCACCGTTGTCGATGTCATCGATCAGGACGGGGAGACCTGGCTGGTTCTCGACCACACCCCCTTTTACGCCGAAATGGGCGGCCAGATCGGCGACACCGGGCACCTCCGTGCGGGCGACCGCTCCGTCCGGATCGACGACACGCAGAAGGATCCCGCCGGACGCATCCTGCACCGGGCCGCGGATCCCGTTCCGAAGGATATTTCCGGAAGTGAGGTTGAACTGACCCTCGACTTCGACCGCCGGCGCGCCATCCAACGCCACCACTCCGCCACCCACCTCCTGCACTTCGCGTTGCGCGACATCGTGGGCGACCACGTTCACCAGGCCGGCTCTCTCGTCGCGCCGG
Source organism: Opitutales bacterium (assembly GCA_007132315.1). Classification (GTDB taxonomy): domain Bacteria; phylum Verrucomicrobiota; class Verrucomicrobiia; order Opitutales; family T3Sed10-336; genus SLOW01. Next base: position 14,903 of record SLOW01000364.1, on the reverse strand, counting down.
ACCGCCTCCGCTTCGACTTCTCCCACTTCGAACCGGTCACGCCCGATCAGATCCGGCGCATCGAGGACACGGTCAACCAACGCATCCTGGAGAACGCGGCCGTGGCCGCCTACGAAATCGATTTCGCCGACAAACCCGACAACATTATCGCCTTTTTCGGAGAAAAATACGGCGAACGCGTGCGGGTCGTCGATATCGGCGGTTATTCGCGCGAGCTCTGCGGCGGGACGCACGTCAATGCGACCGGGGAGATCGGTCCCTTCAAGATCGTCGCCGAAAGCGGTATCGCCGCCGGAACCCGGCGCCTCGAAGCACTGGCCGGCGATGCCGCGTTCGCCCTGCTGAGCGAAAGCCACGCCAAGCTCCAGAATCTCTCCCGGCGCCTATCCTGCCGCCCCGAAGAAGTCGAGGAACGCGTCGCCCAGTTGCGGGAGGAGGCGGAACGGCTGGATCAGGAAATGCGCAAGACCCGGCAGCGGGAAACCGTGTCGCTCGCGAAAAATCTCGCCGCCCGGGCCGCTTCCTCGGATGGGCTGAAGTCCGTGGCCGCCAAGGTGGAAGCCGCCTCGCCGGACGAATTGCGTTCGCTCGGCAGCCAGGTGCTCCGGGAGATCGACGAAGGGGTCGTTGTCCTCGGAGCCGCCTTTGGGGAAAAATCAACCCTGGTGGCACTCGCCTCGCCCGAGGCGATCAAGGCCGGGCTGCGGGCCGGCGAGATCATCCGGGATCTCGCCGCGCGGCTCGGAGGCAAAGGCGGTGGAAAACCGGACTTCGCCATGGGGGGCGGCAAACACCCGGACCAACTCGCCGCCGTTATCGACTCCTGGCGGACGTCGGCGACCCATTGATAATCCTGAAACGGCACGCATTTTCTTTGTTGCCAAAAGGTTTCGTACTTGTCAGCGTATCGGAGTACCCGATTTATGAAACACGCGGATTTCGGTAAAGCCTTGTTTTACGTCTCCCTCGCCCTCGTTGCGACGGTGGCCGTCTTTGCCGTATTTTTCGTCCAGCAGACCTATCGGGAACTGGCCAACCTGCAACAACGGCAGGACCACTACGCCCGCCAGCTGGAACGGGCCGAGGAGGAACTGGCCTACCGCGAAAATTACCACCGCCATCTCCTGGAAAACCCCGAATTCGTCGAACGTGTTGTCCGTCAGAAACTCGGATACGCGCGGCCGGGTGAATTGCTGTTCCGCTTCGAACAGCGGGATTGAGGATCATAAATCTTGCCCCGACGCGCGGCGCGCGGTTTGAAAGAGGGCGTGAATTTCCGGGAGACATGGGAAGCGCTCGGCGAGGAGGTCGGCGGCGGAGCGATGGGAGCCAACTGGGAGGCGTCGGAAGACCTATCCGATGACTTGGGCCGGCCTCCCGGACCGGATGCGTTGGCGGAAGCGAGAGCTTTTGTCGGGCTTCCCGCCGAACTCGACAACGTGCTGGCGGAGACAGCCTCGGCGGTAGCGGCGTCTCCGGCGCTCAATCGGTTGTATCGCCACGCTTGTTACTGCGCCTTTGTCTCCCCGGAACCGCCCGACATTCGCGACTGGCCCGAACTGCGACAGGCCCTCGGCAAACGGGGACGCGTCTTTTATCTGTTGGTGGCGCTGGCCTCCGTTCCTCTGACCCGGCGGCGCCATCGCAAGTTGCGGGTTTCCCGTGCGGTCACGCGGGCGACCTGCCGCGACATCGCGTTCAAATCGGAACGCTCCGCGCTTTCCGAACCGGATCGGCCCGGGCTCCACCCGATGGAACTGAATTGGATCTGGCAACATGTCCGGGGCCAGGTTTTCACTTTGGGGCGGCTGCAGTATCGTCGGATTCCCTACGCCGGAGGCGCCGAAGTCTTCCGCAACGACACCGAAGACCTCGTTCTCGCCTTCGCTCCGCCCGACTTCCGCTACGACGCGCGCGGCCTGCTCCTGCACGACCACGAACCGCTCCCGCCGGGGGGTTGGGCGTCGCGTCTGACCGTCGGCGAGGGCGATATCCGGGGCCACCCGATCTCGCCGCGGGGTTTCGTCCTGCCCCGCGAAGCAACCATTCCCGCCGGCCTGTGGCGACGGGTGCTTTCGATCGGCGATCCCGTCCTCCACGTCCATGTGCCCTCGGGGGGCGGAATCACGCCGGAAACCTGCCTGGCGTCTCTCAAGGAGGCGGACCGGTTTTTTCGACGGATTTTCCGCGGCCGCCTCTTCCGCGCCTTCGTGTCGCATTCGTGGCTGCTCGGGCCGTTCACACCGGACGTCCTGCCGGCCGATTCGAATATCCGTCGCATGCGCGAACAACTGTATCTGTACCCGTGCCCGAGAAAAGCTCACGACGGGTTTCGTTTTCTTTTCGGGCCCGGTGTCGAGGACCCGCGGCGCGAAAAATCGGCAACGACGACCAGCCTCCAACGAGCCGTGCTGGAACACCTCGAACGAGGCGGCGAATGGGGAAACGGCGGCATGTTCTTCCTGCCGGAAGACCTGCCCCGCTACGGTCAGGCGCCTTACCGGAAGCGCTGGGCGGAGATCGAAAAACGCCTCGAAGACCTTTGAACGGCACCCATGGCTGTCCCGCGTCTTCCCCGTTTCGGCTTCCGCAATTTCAGTTGAAGGCCGGATCAAAACAACTTATGCGTGAAAGCCGGAAATCATGAGGTCACTTCTTCCCGACACGACGCGGCGGCGGGGCCGCGGCATCCACTTCTTTTCATTAATCGTTCTCGGAGCGGTTTTCGCCGGGTTTCCCGGCGTCGGCCCGGGGGCCGTCCCCCTAGCCGCCCAATCCGCGGGCACCGATTACCCCCGGGCGCCGCGGGAGTTTCGGGGCGTTTGGGTGACCACTCTCAAAAACCTGGACTGGCCCTCGCGGCCCGGGTTGAGTGCCGAGCGGCAGCGCGAGGAACTCGTCGCCATCCTCGACCGCGCGGTGGAGCTCAATCTCAACGCGGTCATCCTCCAGGTGCGTTCCATGGGCGAAGCGCTGTACGCCTCGGAGAACGCGCCCTGGTCGCATTTCCTCAGCGGCGAGATGGGCCGCCCCCCGGGCCCGGCCTACGATCCGCTCGAATTCGCCATCCAGGAAGCTCGCCGGCGCGGGTTGGAACTTCACGCCTGGCTGAACCCTTATCGGGTCCATCACGAGATCGGCACGGACGAAGTCAGTTCCGGCCACATCAGCCGCACCCACCCGCAACTGGTCCGCCGATACGGATCATTGCTGTGGCTGGATCCGAGCGAGCCGGAGGTGCGGCGTCACATCCTGGCCGTGGTGAGGGAAATCGTGCGCAATTACGACGTCGATGGGATCCATATCGACGACTACTTTTACCCCTGGCCGCAGGCGGGTCGCCCGTTCCCCGACGACGCCAACTGGGAACGCTACCGCCGCGGCGGCGGTGACCTGAGCCGGGCGGACTGGCGGCGGCGACACGTGAACGAATTGATTCACGGTTTGTACGCGGAGGTGAAACGGGAGAATCCCCGGGTCAAGGTGGGCGTCAGTCCGTTCGGCATCTGGCGGCCGAACCACCCCGCCGGTATCACCGGTTCGGATCAGTATGAAATGCTGTACGCCGATCCGCGCCTGTGGCTGCGCCGGGGCTGGCTGGACTACATCGCTCCCCAGCTCTACTGGAGCACCGCGCAGGAACAACAGTCGTTTCCGCGACTTCTGGCCTGGTGGCATGCCCAAAACACCCGGGATCGCCACGTCTGGCCCGGTCTGGCCACATGGAAGGTGACCGAAGCCGACTGGTCGGCGAACGAGATTGTCAATCAGATCGAAACCGCCCGGCGCCAGGGCGGCACGGCCGGACACATTCATTTCCGGCATACCTGGCTGCACGAAAACCGGGCCGAAATCGCCACCACCCTGCGGTCGCGGGCCTACCCCTCACCCGCTTTGGTGCCGGCCTCTCCCTGGCTCGGCGACGAGGCGCCGGCACGGCCGAAAGCGCGCTTGGGCGAGGGCGCCTCGGAAGCGGAACGGGTGGTTCGATTCGAATCGCCCGAGACGGACGAGGTCCGCCTTTGGGCCCTGTACACCCGTCATCGCGACGGCTGGCATTTCCGGCAGATCCTGCCGGCCTACCGGCGGCACACCGGGGCGGTGCGAATTCCCGCGGCCGAACGCGGTGTGAGCCACGTGGCTATCACTGCGGTGGACCGCCTGGGCAACGAGAGCGACCCGGCGGTGGTCCGCGTGCGCTGATGTTCAGGACGGGTTGACCACGTTGCGGGGTTCGCCCCGCACAAACGCCTCGACGTTGGCGACCGTTTCCCGGAGCAGGCGGCGGCGACTCTCCCGTCCGGACCAGGCCATGTGAGGGGTGAGGATGCAGTTGGGCGCGTCCCGCAGCGGGCAATCCTCGGCCATGGGCTCCCGCTGCAGCACGTCCACCGCGGCGCCGGCCGGACGCCCTTCACGCAGGGCTCGGGCCAAATCTCCCTCGTTGATCAGGGAGCCGCGGGCGGTGTTGATCAGGAAGGCATCCGGCTTCATGCGCCGCAGTAACGCCGCATTCACGAACTCGAGGTTTTCGTCCGTCTGGGGGCAATGCAACGAAACGAAGTCAGCCTGTTCGAAAATCGCTTCGGTGTCCTCCCATGCGAAAGGATAATCTGGCGGCTCGCGATGGCGCCGGGCCGAGGCGAGAACACGGGCTCCCATCGCCGCGACGGTCGCGCCGACGCGACGCCCGATACGTCCGAATCCGACGATGCCCACCGTCTTGCCTTCGAGCTCGATCAAATCACGCTTCCAGTAGGCGAAATCCGGCGAACGGACCCAGTCCCCGTCGCGCACCGATCGGTCGTGCGGACCGACCTGATTGCAGAGTTCCAGCATCAGAGCCACGGCGTGCTGCGCGGTCGAGGCGGTGCTGTAGGCCGGCACGTTACAGACGGTCACCCCGCGCGAACGCGCCGCGTCCAGGTCCACGTTGTTGTACCCCGTCGCGAGCACTGAAATCAGCCGCAGATTCGGCAATCCGGCCAGCTCAGCCTCGCCGAGCGGGACCTTATTGGACAGGACGACGTCGGCGTCCTTTGCACGAGCGACTATGGCACCGGTTTCGTAAGGGGTGCGCGGAACCAATTCCAGGTCCGCCTCTTTTGCCAGCGCCTCCCAGGCCGAGTCCTCCATACCCAACGTGGCCGCGTCCAGAACAACAATCTTCATGGTGTAGACCTTTCGCCGAATCGGCACGCATTTGTCAACGCCGGGAATGCGGCGTCAGCATCACTCGGCGCGCGGAAAAACTTTCCTAATGTCGCCAAAGCTCGCTTGTCATGGAGACCGGGGGTGCTATTGTTAAATCTGGCATGATCTATGATCGTCCGTATATGCGCCCGGAAGGGCGGCGCCCGGCCAATTTGACCGCGATGCACTGGATCCTCTATGTCACGATCGGTGTGTTCATCGCTCAGTTGATCGTGCAGAACTGGTTCCAGAGCGGCGCCATGCACCACCTCTTTGCGCTGTCCAGCGACTCTCTCCGGAACGGTTTTGTCTGGACCCTGATCACTTACGGCTTTCTGCACGGCGGTCTGCTCCATATCGGCATCAACCTGCTCCTGCTGTACTTGTTCGGTCGCGAACTGGTTGTCGTATTGGGCGGGAAATTGTTCTGTTGGTTGTACTTCGGCTCCGCCCTTGTCGGCGGTGCCGTCTGGCTGGCTTTCAACCTGAATCAGCCTTCGACCCTGGTCGGCGCTTCCGGTGCGGTGCTGGGGCTGATCATCTTCTTCATCTGCATGCACCCGAACCGGCCGATGGCATTCTTCTTCATCCCCATCAGCATCCGGCCCCGCACCATTGGCTACATCATCATCGGTTTCAACGTCATCGGTTTTCTCTTCGCCGAACTTCCCGGACTCGGACAACCGGGCGGTGACAATGTGGCCTATTCCGCCCACCTGGGCGGGGCGCTCGCGGGGTACCTGTTTCACCGGTTGATTTACAGCAGCGCGCCCGAGATCGGATCGGCCAACCCGAGCGTGGAGGTGCCCCAGTGGTTCAAGAAGAAGCAAAAAAAGAGGCCGGCCGGGGCCGGGGTCGGCAAATACCAGGTGAACATCACCAATCGCAAGGATTTGCAGAAAGAGGTCGATCGCATCCTCGACAAGATCAACTCGGAAGGCTTCGGCTCCCTGAGTGAGGACGAGAAAAAAACCCTGGATCAGGCCAAGGACATCTTGAGCCGATGATGACCGAGTTGAAGGCGAAGCTCGATCAGGAGGATCGGGAGTCGCTGACTCCCGAGATCGAACGCGCCCTCGCCCGGCTCTTCAGCATCAGCCCCTTTTACGAACGCATCCTCGTACAGCATCCGGAGGTTATCGCCTGGCTGGAAACGCCGCTCTCCCAAGAACGCGATCCCGAAATGTCCCTCGGAAAGAGCCTGCGACGCGAGTGGCGGCGCTTCGCCGGGGACACCGACCGAAATAATCCCGGTTACCTCGACACTCTCCGCCGCTTCCGGCGGCGGATGGCACTGCGTTTCGCCTATCGCGAGATCGCGGGCGACGCCTCCTGCCGGGAAACAGTCGAACACCTGAGCGAGTTGGCGGAACTGTGCATCCGCGAATGCCACGATATCGCACGGGCGCGCTGGGTGGATCGCTACGGGGAGCCCATCGATGAGGATCTCGATCAACCCGCCCGCTTTTGTGTGCTCGCACTCGGCAAGCTGGGCGGGCGCGAACTCAATTTTTCCTCCGATATCGACCTGATTTATGTTTATGAGGGCGAGGGCCACTGCCGCAAAGACGGCAAAGCCGGGTCCTTCGCCAACCGGCGGTTTTTCACCAAACTCGCCGAAACCCTGACCGGCGCGCTCCAGGAACAGAACGAACACGGCTTTCTCTTCCGGACCGACCTGCGCCTGCGGCCGGAGGGGGCGCGCAGTCCGTTGGTCCGCTCTTTCAGCGGCATGGAAAACTATTACGCCGCGGCCGGTCAGAGTTGGGAACGCATGGCGCTGATCAAGGCGCGACCGGTGGCCGGAGATACCGCACTCGGCGGGGAACTGCTCGAGAGCCTGCACGCCTTCCGTTACCCGCGGCACGCCCCGCCGGGACTTCTCACCGAGATCTCGGCCATGAAAAAGCGGACGGAAAAGGAGGTCGTGGGCACGGACAATCTCCACGAAAACATCAAATCCGGCTACGGCGGTATCCGCGAAATCGAGTTCGTCGCCCAGAGCCTTCAACTCCTTCACGCCGGACGGAATCCGTTTCTCCAGACCCATTCCACCGAAGAGACTCTCGAACGGCTCGTGCGATACGGATTTCTGGGAGAAGAGGACGCCGCTCGCCTGCGCGAAGCGTACTGGCTCCTGCGGGCGGTCGAGAACCGCTTGCAGATGCGCCAGGAACGCCAAACCCACTCCCTGCCGAGCGAATTACAGGAACGGGACTCCCTGGCGGCGTCGTTCGATTACGGCTCCTGGCAGGAATTCGAGACCGAACTCAACCGTCACCGGAAATTCGTCCGATCGATCTACCGGGAAGTCATCCCCGCGCCTAAGACCGACGACGGCTTTCAGGAATGGTGGACGTTTTTCAGTTCCACGAAAACCCCGGCGTCCGTCGCCGAAAAGCTGGAATCCTGGTTCGGAGAGAGTGAAGCCGCCGCCGAGCAGCTTCGCGGATTCGTTTGCGGGGAAGCCCACCGGCGTCTGACTCAGGAACACGTCATCCGGTTTCAGAATCTGATTCCCACCTTCGATACCGTGCTGCCGCGCCTGGCGTCACCCTTCGCTGTTCTCCGTCGCTTTGCCGGTTTCGCGGAAAGCTACGGCACCCGGAACCAGTTTCTCCAGGCCTGCGCCGAGGATTCCCGGTTCTTCCAGGTCCTCGCCCTGCTTTTCGACCGCAGCCGGTTCATCCACGAAACACTCTGCCGCCACCCGGAAATTTTCGACGAAGTACTGCGGCCGGAGATCCTGAAGCGGCGCAAGTCCCGCGACGACACGCTGCGGGAACTCCGGGCCGGCGACGGCGACCGGGAGCTCCGCGACTGGCTCTGGATCTATGTGCGGGCCGAGCAGATCCGCCTGGCGATCGGGGAACTGCTGGACTACGCCGAACCCGACGAAACCGCCGCCGACCTGACCCGCCTGGCCGACGCGGTACTGGAATACACGCTTGAGCAGGTCGGCTGTCCCGACGGCCTGCTGCCGATCGCCCTTGGAAAATACGGGGGCCGGGAACTCACGTTCGGAGCGGACCTCGATGTCCTGTTCATTGGCGACAACGAACGCGTGTCCGGCCAGGAAAAGGCCGTCCGCGAGGCGGTCCGCCTCCTCCGGAGCTCCGGCTTGGGCGGGCCGGTGTACGAGGTGGATCTCCGCCTGCGGCCGCACGGCGAGGCCGGTCCGCTGGTGACCACGCTCCCGGCGCTGCGCAAGTACCACGGCGACCGGGGCGCCGGTCAGAGCTGGGAAAGGCAGCTCCTGACGCGCGCCCGCCCCCTCGACGAGTCGTCGTCGAGGTCGGCGGATTTCGCGACATGGCGGGACGAATTGCTGTACGGCACAACCATCCCGCCGGAACAACTCGCCGACCTCTGGCGGCTCCGGCTGCGGGTTCAAAAGGAACGGGACCGCGTCTCGCCGCCCGAACGCGCCTACAAGACCGCCGCCGGCGGCCTGATCGATATCGAGTTCATCGTTCAGCTCCACCAACTTACCCACGGCTGTCGCCACCCCTCCCTGCGCCGCACCGGTACCGGCGAGGTGCTGGCCGAACTGATCGCTCTGGAAATCATCCCGGCCGAAACCGGCGACGCCCTCCTCGAACATTTCGCCTTTCTCCGGCGCATCGAAGCCCACCTCCGGCGCGACTTGAACCGCGGCGTGACCACCTTGCCCGAGGATGGCGAACGCCGGGCCGCCCTCGCCCGTTGGCTCGGGTACGACCGTGTCGAGGCCTTTTGGGAGGATTACATCGGGAGGCTTCGGGACAACCGCAAACACGTCCTCGCCCTGCTGGACACGAACCTGGGCTTTCGCCCCGGCGGAACACAGGACGGTTCCCCGGCGACGGAACAAATTGAAAACGAAACGGGACAAACAGGAAAAACCGGTTAATAGTACTTGTCATGAAAAGATCGCTGCTCTGCGCCCTCCCCCTGTTCGCACTGTCTCTCTCCGTCTTACGGGCCGACTCATTTCCAACCGAGTTCAGCGCCACCCCGATGATGGAGCGGGAAGCCACCCTGGTGGTGCAGTTGCTGGAACACGCCCATTACAGCAAAAAGTCGGTTTCCGAGCTCGATATGGCGGAGTTCCTCAACCGTTACATGCGCGAACTCGACCATTCCCGCCTGTTTTTCACCCGGGAGGACCACGATGAAATCGTCGAGCGGTTCGCCCCGGACGTCGAATTCGGCCTCTTTCAGGGAGACCTCGATCCGGCATTCAAGGTTTTCTCGCGTTACAAGGCCCGTACCCTCGACCGCCTCGAATGGATTCTGGCGCGGCTCGAAGAGGGTTTCGACCTGAACTCCGACATGCAATACACCCCCGACCGCCGCGAGGCGGATTGGCCGGCCGACGGGGCCGAAGCCCGGGAATTGTGGGAAAAGCGAATCAAGCACGAGGTGCTGCAAATGGTGCTGGACGATCAGCCGATCCGGAACCTGCTGGATCTCTGGGAGGAACGTTTCGCGGATTGGCGCGACGAAACCCCGAAACCGGCCGATGAAGACGTCCGCGCCTTCCTGCGCGACCTGCTGAAGGACCAGGAACGCAAATCCCTTTTTGATCGCGTCAGCACCCGGGTGGACGAGGACGGATCCGGCTGGGCGGCCCTGAGCGGTGACGAGATCGCAGATCTTCTCCGCGAAAAGTATCGTACGAAGGAGATGGAATACGCCCTCGAACGGATCGAGCGCCGTTACGAACGTCTCAAACAAAGCGTGACCGAAATCGACGCCCTGGAAATCCAGGAGGTGTACCTGACCACGCTGACCAAGATGTTCGATCCGCACTCGACGTTCCTGTCGGCCAATACACTGGAGGATTTCGGCATCTCGATGCGGCTTTCCCTCGTCGGGATCGGCGCCGTGCTCACCACCGAAGACGGCTACTGCGTCATCCGGGAACTGGTTCCGGGAGGCCCCGCCGACCTCACCCGGCAACTGCAACCGGAAGACCGCATCGTTGCCGTGGCCCAGGAGGACGAGGATCCGGTCGATGTGGTCGATATGAAACTCCGGCGCGTGGTCAATATGATCCGCGGCGAAAAAGGGACCAAAGTCACCCTGACCGTGATTCCGGCCGACGCTCCCGATCCGTCGGTGCGGGAAGAGGTTACCATCGTGCGTGACGAGGTCAAACTCACCGCGCGCCAGGCCCGCGGCAAGGTTTATGATTTTCCGCTGGAAAACGGTGAGTCCCGCTCACTGGGTGTGATCGAGATTCCGTCTTTTTACGGAAGCGGCGACACCGACACCAGCACGACCGAAGACGTCAAGGAACTGATCGGTCAGATGCAGGATATGGGTATCGACGGTCTTATGCTTGATCTGCGGCGCAACGGAGGCGGACTTCTGAACGAGGCCATCAAACTCACCGGCCTGTTCATCGAAGCCGGGCCGGTCGTCCAAATCCGCGATTCCTCCGGAAGTATCCGGGTCGATCCCGTGCCGCGGGACGGCCAGGTCTATTCGGGGCCCTTGGGGGTTCTGGTCTCCAAGAACAGCGCCTCGGCATCCGAAATCGTCGCCGGCGCGCTCCAGAGTTATCAGCGGGCCATTGTCGTGGGCGAGTCGTCCACCCACGGCAAGGGTACCGTTCAGGCGGTATTTGAGTTGAGCAACTACCTGCGTTCACCGCAAGGGGCTTCCGGCAACGGCACCGGCGCGACCAAGATGACCGTGCAGAAATTCTACTTGCCCGACGGCGCCTCGACCCAGAACCGCGGGATGATTCCGGATGTCGTCATTCCTTCGTTCAACGACCACCTGCCGATCGGTGAATCGTCACTGCCCAACGCCATGGCCTGGGATACCCTGGACGGCAACAACTGGGAGCGTTACAAGGATCGAGCCGCGGTCAGCTTTCCGATTACAAGCGAACGCCGCGACAGAATCGTCGGCGCCAGCAAAGAGCGTCAGGATTCGCTCGAGGAATTTTCCTACTGGAACGAGAATATCAAGTGGTTCCGCGACCGCCAGGAACAAAAGGCCTTCGCCCTGAACCTTGAGAAGAGACGGGGCCAGCGGGAAACCGACCGCGAATTCCGGGACACGATGAACGAGATCGAGGATCGTCTCGCCCGCGAAAAAGAGTTTTCCTACACCGAGATCACCCTGTCATCGAGCGAGAACGATGAACCGGCCTACCCGGCCGATCCGGAACAACCCGATCCGCGCGACATCGAAGCGCCCGGCGCGGACGACGACCGGGAACGTCTTGACATTCACCTCCGTGAGACCCTTCGTGTTCTCAACGATCTGGTCACACTCCAACGGGAGCACCGGGATTCGGTGGCTGCCACCCGCTGAGCGCTCGCCCGCGGGTTCAACCGCGCCGAAGCGGGCGGGGAGGTTGCCATCCGGCCGTTGACACCGGCCCTCCCGCGAACTCGCCGCCGAACTTTCTTTCAGTCCATCCGATTCCTGTCTATACCGAACCCTAACCCACTCATGCCATGGAGTACCTGCCGATCATTATCCTCGCCGTCCTGATTCTCGCGACGGCGTTTTTCGTCATCAGCATCTACAATCGACTGATCACCATGCGCAACCGCTTCAAGAACGCGTTTGCCCAAATTGATGTACAGTTGAAACGGCGTTACGACCTGATCCCGAACCTCGTCGAAACCGCCAAGGCCTACCTGAAACACGAGCGCGAAACCCTGGAGGCCGTCATCCAGGCCCGCAACACGGCGAGCCAAGCGAACGAAAAGGCCGCCGCCCACCCGGAAGATCCTTCCGCCATCAAGGGATTGATGGGGGCCGAAACCGCGCTCACCGGCGCGCTGGGAAAACTCTTCGCCCTTTCAGAAGCGTATCCGGACCTGAAGGCCAATCAGAACATGGCCCAGTTGTCGGAGGAACTCTCGTCCACCGAGAACAAAATAGCGTTCGCGCGCCAGGCGTTCAACGACGCGGTGATGCGCTACAATACCGAACGCGAGAAATTCCCGAACAACGTTGTGGCGGCCCCGTTCAACTTCAAGCCCGCCCAGCTTTTCGAAATCGAAAGTCCGGAACACCGGGAAGCACCCAAAGTTTCCTTCGGTCAGTAACGGTTGACCTCTTCCGGCGGGACTTTCGAGCGAATGGACTTCTTCGAATCCCAGGATCGGGCGAAGCGACAGACTTGGTATCTGCTCTGCCTCTACCTGCTGGCGATCGCTTTCATTATCGTCGGGGTGTACGCCGCCGTCGTTCTCGGTTTCATCCTCGGCGATGTCGATCCGCACCGCATGAGCACGGGCTGGGAAAACCCGACCTACTGGGATCCGGTTCTGTTCGCCTGGGTGGGCGGCGGCACCCTGCTCATCATCCTTTCCGGCAGCATATTTCGAATCGTGGAAATCCGCGGCGACGGCGGCCGAGTCGCGCGCCTGCTCGGGGGAACACCGCTCACGCCATCGTCCGACGATCCCGGGGGCCGGCGCCTGCGCAACGTGGTGGAAGAAATGGCCATCGCCTCGGGGATGCCCGTGCCGGAAATTTACGTCTTGGAGGACGAGGACGGCATCAATGCCTTCGCCGCCGGATCGACCCCCGAACGCGCCGCGGTTGCCGTCACCCGCGGCGCCCTGGACACGCTCAGCCGTGACGAAATCCAGGGGGTGATCGCCCACGAATTCAGCCACATCCTCAACGGCGACATGCGCCTCAACACCCGGTTGATGGGCCTGCTGAACGGGATCCTGATGATCCACATCATCGGCCAAAGCATTCTCCGGGGATTCTTTTACGGGGGCGGACGCCACAGAAGTTACGGAACCCGGCGGGCGTGGTCCGGGGGCGGGCGAGGCGGAGGAAGAGGCGGCGGACGGGGCGTGATCGTCGCGCTGGTCGTCGCCTTCGCCATTACCGTCATCGGCTATATCGGAGTTGTATTCGCACGCCTCATACAAAGCGCGATTTCCCGCCAGCGGGAATACCTGGCCGACGCCGCCGCCGTCCAGTTCACGCGCAATCCGGAAGGGATTTCCGGCGCCCTGAAGAAAATCGGGGGCTTGAGCCACAAGGGACAGGTTCGGTCCGCCCACTCGGTGGAGGCGGGCCACTTCTTCTTCGCCAACGCTCTCTTCCGCAGCTCGGCGAACCTCTTCGCCACCCACCCGCCCCTGCGCCGGCGGATCCGCGCGATCGATCCGTCGTTCGATGGCACGTTTCCCGTCATCCGGCCAACCCGCCACACACCGGAAAAGGTCGCTCCACCACCGCGGACCGCCGTCTCCCGAGCCGCCCGCGGTCCGCTCGGGGGCGGCTCCGTTCTGCCTGGTGCGGCGGCCCTGTCGGTACGGCTCGACCTCCTCCTGGCCAGCATCGGCACCCTGGGAGAAGCGCAGCGGCGACGGGCGGCGGAAATTATCGAGGGCCTTCCGGACACCGTTCGCGAAGCGGCGCACGAACCGCTCGGGGCCAAAGCGGTGGTTTATCTCCTGCTGTTTTCGAACGACGCCGCGGTCCGCGAACGCCAGCAGGCGCTGCTCGAAGAAAAGGCGGACCCGCGCGTTCTCCCGGAAGTCAAAAAACTCGCTTCAGAGGCCAAAGCGCTTCCCCCGGAAGCCCGCCTGCCCCTGCTGGACCTCTGCCTTCCCGCCCTGAAAGAACTGTCGCCCGACCAGTACAAACATTTCAAAGGCATCGTCGAAGGGCTGGTGAAAGCCGATGGCGAAATCTCGGTGTTTGAATTCTGCCTCGAAAAGGTGCTGTTTCGCCGGCTCGACGGACACTTCTCGGACCGCAAACGCGGCATCGCACAATTGCACGCGTTCCAGGCCGTGGCCGACGAAGTTGCCGTCCTCCTCTCCGTCCTGGCGCACGCCGGCGACAAGGACAGTCAAAAGGCGTTCATCACCGCGCTTTCACAACTGTCGATGCTGCAACCCCACGTCTCCCTCCTTCCGCCCGAAGCCTGCACCACGGAAGCCATCGGCAACGCCCTGGATCGCCTGGACCAAATTTCTCCGCCGATGAAAAAACGCTTCCTTCAGGCCGCCACCTACTGCGTGGCCTCAGACGGCACGCTCGCCGTGGAGGAAGGAGAACTCCTGCGCACATTCGCCGAGTGCCTCGGCTGCCCCATGCCCCCGATCCTCGGCGATCCCAAGGAAGCCGCGGCGAAAGCGGACGAATCCCGATAGCGCCACGCGCTGCCCGGCGAACGGAATTCGGCGCACGGTGATTTACGCGCCGGATCGATCGCGATCGCCTTCGGGCTCCCAAGCGTCCGTGCGGCGTCCACCTTCCGCCAACATCCGCGCCAGGCGTTCGATCCGTTCCGGGTCGGAATAACTCTCCCGCTCGACCAGTTCGTGACCAAAGCGTACCACCGACTCACGAATATCGGACATCGCGTGCAGGAGGTTTTCAATCATGTCTCCCGGTAAACCCGGCGCACCATTGCTTGTCGCAGCCCCAACAGACGATTCCGACGGGCACAGGCGGGTTTTTCCGTTCAGATTGAAACCGTGGCTTCCAGCCTGCGAACGTTGAAACGAGCTGGCGTCATCCACGCTCAGCTCCTAAAGGCAATACTCCGTTTCTCTTCGCGACGCCTTTGCGCAATCAAAATGGTCATGGAGATTGCGAGTCAGACACGAACGCTACCCGAAGACGTCCCTGCGCAGGTCCCTGGCCGTGCACAATCCGCCCCACGAACCGCCCCGCATTCGACGCGCCCCGCTGCGGCGCCCCGCTCCAAACTTGTCGCGGTG
>SLOW01000096.1 GCA_007132315.1 Opitutales bacterium | reverse complement strand
CCTTCACTGCGGCTTCCAGGATCCGGTGCACCCGGTCCACGATGCGCCGGGGGTCGTCCAACAAACCGGCCGAGATCAGAGCGTTGTCGAAAATCTGTTCGACCGCGAGGCGGGCCAGATTCTCGTCGGTTTGCCGGACTCCGGCGATTCTGCGGATGAGGTTGTGACGGGGGTTGATCTCGAGATTGACCCGGGCTTGGTCGTCGAACTCGGGGTTCATGTTCTTCATCATGCGGCGCATGGTTGGTGTCATCATTTTGTCGGCGTTGAGGGCCAGTGCCGGACTGTCCACCAGGCGCTGACCGGGTGCGACTTCGGCCACGCGTTCGCCCAAGAGATCGCGCATCCACCGGCACAGGTCGCGGGTCTCGTCTTCGGGCAGGGCCTCGCCCGAGGCGGCGGGAGCGTCCTCGAGTTTGAGGTCGGCCTGGTCGGCGGAAGCGAATTTCTTGCCTTCGAATTCCTGCAGGTTGTTGACGACGAACTCGTCCACCGGCTCGAGCAGGTAAAGGACTTCCAGGTTGCGCGCCTTGAAGGCTTCGAGGTAGGGGCCGTTCTCGATCGCTTCCCGGCTCGGGCCGGAGAGGTAGTAGATTTCCTGCTGATCCTCTTTGGCCCGCGACAGGTAGTCGGCGAGACTGGTGTGCCGGCCTTTCTCGGTCAGGTTCGACTCAAACCGGAGCAGTTTAATGAGCTGCTCGCGGTGGTTGAAGTCGGTGGCCGCGCCCTCTTTGAGGAAGAACCCGAAGTGACGGAAGAACTCGGCATAATCTTCCGGTCGCTTCTCCGCCTCCTCTTCGAGGAACTTCAGGTAACGGCGCGCGAGCAGGCGGTTCAGCTTTTGGACCAGCGCGCTGTCCTGCATGGTTTCGCGGGAGATGTTCAGGGGCAGGTCTTCGCTGTCCACCACGCCTTTGAGAAAGCGCAACCAGTCCGGCAGCAACCCCTTGGGGTGGTGGTCGATGAGTATCTTGCGGCAGTGGAGTGCGACGCCGGGGTCCACCCGTCCGAACCCCATCCGTTCCGGATTGTCTTTCGGCGTGAAGAGCAGGGCGTTGATGGCGATGGGGGCGTCCGCGCTGAAGTGCAGGCGGTGTCGCGGCTCGTCGAAGGCGTTGGCGGTGAACTTGTAGAACTCGCTGTACTCCTCGTCGGTGATCTCGTTTTTGTTCCGGAGCCACAGCGCCTGGACGGTGTTGACCTTTTCTCCGTTGAGATTGATCGGGAACTGCACGAAGCTGGAGTAGCGGCGCAGGACGCCGCGGACGCGGTCGGCGCCGGCGAACTCCTTGGCTTCGTCGCGCAGCTCGACGACGATCTTGCAGCCGCGGCGCTGGCCTTCCACCGGCTCGATCTCGTAACTGCCGGAGCCGTCGCTCGTCCAGCACCAGCCGGTTTCGTCGGGACGCCAGGAGCGGGTGTACACCTTGACGCGTTTGGCGGCCATGAAGGTGCTGTAGAAACCGACGCCGAACTGGCCGATCAGGTTTTCGTTATTCCCGCCGCTCTCCTTGATGGCCTGGAGAAAGGCTTTCGAGCCGGAATGGGCGATCGTCCCGAGGTTTTCCACCAGTTCGTCGCGGGTCATGCCGATCCCGAAATCCTGGATGGTGACCGTGCCGGCGGTGTCGTCGGTGGTGATGTTGATCTCGAGGGGCAACCGGTCGTCGAAGACCTCCTTTTCGGTCAACTGGAGGTGACGCAGCTTCTCCAGGGCGTCGGAGGCGTTCGAAACGAGCTCGCGGATGAAGATTTCGCGATCCGTGTAGAGGGAGTTGATGACGATGTCCAGCAGTTGGCGAACTTCGGCTTGGAATGTGTGTTTTTCAGGTGGTGTGGATGTACTCATGGTTCTGATTGCGCGTCAGTTGATTGATTGTTGGATTGATTGAAATGGGCCGGGAACCGAATCCGGCGGGTAACCCGATGCGGGATGCCTTGTGTCTCCACCCGGTCCCGACCGGGCAGGTCGCCGATCCGCGCCGCCGGGAACCGGTCTCAATTCGGCCCGTTCGATTCCGCGGACGATTCGGCCGCCGGCGGTTCTTCCGAAGCGTCCTCACCGGACTCTCCGCCGAACACGTCCACGAACTGGGTCGCCACAATAATCAGGATCGCGATCGGCGCGACATACCGGATCATGACGTGCCAGACTTTTTCCAGTCTAAAATTGGGCGTGCCCGTCTGGATTTCGGCCGAGGCTTTTTTCAGCCCCCAGGCCCAGCCGACGAAGACGGCCAGCCCCAGAGCCCCCAGCGGGAGGAAAAACTGGAAGGTGAGCATGTACAGGAAGTCGAACAGGGACATCCCGAAAACACCTTCCGACAACCAGCGGACGGCCCCCATGCTCAGGGCCGACGGGATGGCGAGCAGGAAAATGATCCCGCCCAGGCCCCAGGCGGCTTTATGGCGGGGGATTTTCCAGTCGTCGATGAAGTGGGCGGTCACCACCTCCAACAAACTGATGGCCGAAGTCAGCGCGGCGATGGCCAGCAGCAGGAAAAACGCGCTGCCGAACACGGCGGTGGCGAACGCGCCGCCGGGCAGCTCGCTCAGGATCTGCGGGAAGACCACGAACACCAGGCCCGGACCGCTGGCTTCGACCAGCCCCGCGTGGTCGGCGCCCTGGGTCACCGCCATGAAGAAGATAACCGGGAAGACGATGAGCCCGGCGAAGATGGCGATGAGGGTATCCGTGGTGACCACATAGCCGGCCGATGAAGGCAGGCACTCCTCCTTGCGCAGGTAGCTGCCGTAAGTGATCATGACTCCCATACCCAGGCTCAGCGAGAAAAAGGCCTGTCCGAGCGCCAGCACCAGAACCTCCCGGTTGATGGCGCCGAAATCGGGAATCAGGTAGAACCGGAGTCCCTCGGTACCGCCTTCCAGCGTGACCGAGCGGGTAATGAGAAACACCAGCAGCAGAAAGAGCAGGGGCATCATCACTTTGACCGCCCGCTCGATCCCCTTCTGCACGCCCGCCGCCACGATGGAAATGGTGGCCAGCATGAAGATGGCGACGAACAGAATCTCGTATCCGGGGTTGGCGGTCATCGCGGTGAACATCTCGCCGAAGTATTCGGCGCTGTCCGTGCCCTCCGGCACGGTGAGCGCGCCTCCGGCCGCCTGGATGAAGTAGAAGACGGTCCAGCCCGCGATCACCGTGTAAAACGAGAGGATGACGAAACCGGTCATCACCCCGAGCACGCCGACCAGGTACCAGGGGGTTCCTTTCTTCAGGTGTTTCAGGGCGCCAACCGGGTTTTTCTCCCCGGCGCGGCCGATTACCATTTCGGCCAGCATTACGGGGAGCCCGACCAGGAGAATGCACAGGATGTAGATCAGGACGAATCCGCCGCCCCCGTGCTGGGCCGCGGCGGTGGGGAACCCCCAGATGTTACCCAGCCCGACGGCCGATCCGGCCGCCGCCAGGACGAAGGCAAAGCGGGAGCCCCAGAATCCTCTTCCGTTGTTATTCGCGTTCGCGTTCATCGAGAGTGTGTTTCGGGTTCACGATTGGGTGAGGCGCCGGCCTGTGGCGGGTTCCGGCGGCGGTCACCGGTACTCTTCGTTGGTGTGCATATCCACGATCTTGAAATTCTCGACATGAAAACTCGGGTCCGGACGGAAAGCCAGGCTGATGCCGTGCAGTTTCTGGAGGTCGGCCAGGAGGGCTTCGTCCTCCTGGCGCAGGCGTTCCAGGATGCTGGGGTGGACGAGGATCCGCAACCCCCGCTCCGCCGTGCCATCGGCTCCGTCGCGCTTTGTTTCCGCGGCCAGCCGCCGCAGGACGCTGGCCAGCCGGCGCTGGATTTCCACGCTCATGGTGCGCGCCGATTTCACGATGCCGCGGCCGCGGCAGTACGGGCAGTCGGTGTAGATGCCCGATGAGTGGCTTTCCTGCTGGCGCTGCCGGGTCATCTGCATGATGCCGAGTTGCGAGATGGGAAGGATGTGGGTTTTGGCCCGGTCGTTGGCCATCTCGCGCCGCATCCGGTTGTACAGCTGGTTGCGATCGCGGCGGCTCTTCATGTCGATAAAATCGATGATGATGAGACCGCCGATGTTACGCAGGCGCACCTGCCTCGCGACCTCCGTCGCGGCTTCCATGTTGACCTGGAAAATCGTGTTCTTGTCCTCCCCGCTTTTCGCCTTGTGCGCGCCGGTGTTGACGTCGATGGCGATCAGGGCCTCGGTTTCGTCGATGACGATCTGGCCGCCCGAGGGCAGGGTGGTTTGCCGCTGGAAGGATTGCTCGATCTGCCGCTCGATGTTGAAACGTTCGAAGATCGGGATGGTGTCCGAATACACCGAAACTTTCGACTTCGAGCGGGAGGAGATTTGGGAGACGAGTCCCTCGATGGTTTTGTGGTCCTCGGGGCTGTCGACGATGACCCGGTCGATATCCTCGGTGAGAAAATCCCGCACCGTGCGCTCGATCAGATCCGGCTCCTGGTAGAGACAGCCGGCCTTGGAGGAGCTCTCCATATTCCGCTGAATCTCTTCCCACTTTTTCAGCAGGATATGCAGGTCACGCACGAAGTAGCGGAGTTTCTTGCCTTCGCCGGCGGTGCGCAGGATGACTCCCATGCCGTCCGGGATGGTCAGGGAGCGGAGGATCTTTTTGAGGCGGTTGCGTTCCTTGGGATCCTCGATCTTGCGCGAGATCCCGCACTGGTCGCAGTAGGGCATCAGGACCAGAAACCGCCCCGGGAGGCTGATGCTGGTGGTCGTTCGAGGCCCTTTGGTTCCGATGGGCCCCTTGGTGATCTGCACGACGATCTCGGTCCCGACCGGGTAGTGCGAGGGTACGTCCTTGATGTTGAGCTGCTTTTGTTTGTCGCGGCCGGTGTCTTTGCTCGTGTTGACGCGGACGACTTCGACCGACGAGTCGGCGGCCGCGGGCAGGATGTCCCAGTAGTGCAGGAAGGCGTTCTTGGGCATGCCGATGTCCACGAACGCCGCCTTCAGGCCGTTTTCCAAGTTCTGGATGCGGCCTTTGTAGATGCTGCCCACCTGGCGGTCCTCCCCGACGCGTTCGATCTCGAACTTCTCCAGTATGCCGTCCACAAGCAGCGCGACCCGCTTTTCGAGCGGTTCGGCGTTGATGATGAGCTCGCGAAAACTGTCCTGCTCGCGCTTGAACGTGTCGAGAATCTTGTTCAGGAAGGGTTTCTTCCGCGCCCGCGCCCGGGCGTCCTTTTTTAACTTCTCCGGGGCAATCGGCGTGATATTGCGCTCGCTTGGTGGAGATTGCAGTTCTTTGATCTGACTTTCCGAAAGGTCATTTCCCTCGTTCTTGTTGATGGATGATTGTTTCATTGTTCTGGATGTGTCCCGTTGCTGTTGGGCTCTTTCCTCCAGTCGCTGCCGGGGTGTGGTAGCCCCGGAGTATCCTCGTCGTTTCGTGTTCCAACATGGTGTTCAATACTCCCTTCGGAACCGATATACGCTTTGCACCAGCCCGAGCAGGATGCAGCAGCTGATCATGAAAGAGCCTCCGTAACTTAAGAAGGGAAGCGGGAGACCGGTTATCGGCATCAGTCCGATGGTCATGCCAATGTTGATGAACACGTGGACGGAGAAAATGATGGTGACCCCGAGGGCCAGCAACATGCCGAAACGGTCTCTGGCGAGGCCCGCGACACGGACCCCGTTTGCCAGTAGCAGGCCGTAAATGCCTACCACCAGCGCGCTTCCCATAAAACCCTTTTCCTCCGCCAAGACGGAGAAAATAAAATCGTTGTGCGCCACGCCGCGCGGCAGGTACCCGAGCTGGGCCTGGGTGCCTTCGCCCCAGCCCTTGCCGAAGGCTCCGCCGGATCCCACCGAAATCAGCGACTGGCGCACGTTCCAGCCGATCCCCACCGGATCGATTCTCTCCGGCGCTACGAAAGAAAGGATACGGTTCCTTTGATAATCGCGCAGGGGAAGGAGCGAGTGCTCCTCGTACTGACCCCGGTGGGTGGTGGGAGAAAGATTGTTTTCCTCCAGGAACCGTTCGTATCCCCGGACGTCGATGGCAACGATAGCGATCATCAGCAGCAGGGCGCCGATGACGACACCGAAGTAGATCTTCGGGAAATTGGCGACGTATAGGAGAGAGAGAACCATCGGAGGAATGACAAGCGCCGATCCTAGATCGGGCTGCATGAAAATCAACAACATAGGTACCGAAATCACCACCCCGATTTTCAGGACCGTCAGGAGGGATTCCCGCAACGAGCCGACCCGGGAGCGGGCCAGGATGCTGGCCGTGATCACCAGGCACCCCAATTTGGCCGCTTCGGAGGGTTGGACCGAGAAAAAACCGAAATCCAGCCACCGGACCGCTCCGTGCCGAGGCGGTCCGGCCAGCGGTGTCCACAGCAGGAGAAGAATGGCGATAGCCGCGAGATAGATCCAATGGGAACTCCGGAGGACAATCCGGTAGTCGAGGTAGCTGACGAACACGTACGCCACCAGACCGCCTCCGATCCAGATGACTTGCATCCGGAATTGACTCAGTCCGGTGTACACTTGCGCACTGTAAATGAAGAAGACGCCGGTCGC
The DNA here is from genome assembly GCA_007132315.1 of Opitutales bacterium. Lineage (GTDB taxonomy): Bacteria > Verrucomicrobiota > Verrucomicrobiia > Opitutales > T3Sed10-336 > SLOW01. The sequence continues at coordinate 2,170 of SLOW01000096.1, read as the reverse complement.
CATGAGAGCCACCATGCAGATCGGACCGATCGGATCGAAACGGCCGGAGCCGGTCGTTCGAAAGAAATTCAAATAATAAGCTTTGGGACTGAACGTCTGCAATGGCGGGAATACGGAGCCGGAGCCTGTCCGGCGCGTTGTGTTTTAAAATTGGTGTGGTCGATTCGGGAGTGTTCGCCAGCGGGAGACCTCCTGATCCCGTGCCGCCGGACACGGGAGGCGATATTGCGACATGTTGTCCCCGGAACGGCGGGCGGCTCTCTCAGGAGTCTGTCCGTGAAGCCGGACAGAGTCCCGGTTTCATTGAAAATGATTTCGGGGGTTTTTCAAGCTGGATTTTTTCCTTACTGTGTTCATTCTCGAACTTTTCCGCATGAGCACAGTCTGGTCATCATTTTTTCTCAGTCTGCTGGCTGCGGTCGCTTCGGCTTTCCTGGTATGGTATCTGACACACCGCTGGCGGGACAACACCCGGCAGCAGTGCGAGAAATTGCTTTTCTATACCAAAAAGGAAGCGGAAATCTCCTCCCGGGAGATCCTCAGCGAGGCGCAGACGCGCATCGAGAAAAAATGGTCGGAGCTCGAACGTAACCGGGACCGCTTCGAACTGGAGCGCGAACGGCACCGCGAGGAGATCGAACGCGAATTGCGCCGCATTCAACGCAACCGCGAGAATTTGGAGCAGCGAAACCGGCAACTGGAAGCCGAGGAGGAACGGGTCGCCGCGCGCGATGCGAAGGCGCGCAAATTGGCCCGGCAGTACCGGCACGGCCTGGAAGAGATGGCGGGTTTCTCGGCGGACGAGGCCCGGAGGCTTGTCAAAGAGGAGGTGGCGGCGGAGTGTGCCGAGGACGTGCGGCGTTTTCGGCGCGACCTGCTCGAGAAATCGGAGAAGGAAGTGCGCACCGAGGCGCGGCAGGTGCTGGTCAGCGCGATGCAACGATTGGCGACCCAGCCTCTGAACGACATCACGGCCACCACGGTGTCGATTCCCGGAGAGGACATGAAGGGGAGGATCATCGGTCGGGAGGGGCGCAATATCAAATGTTTCGAGGCCGTCACCGGGGTAACGCTGATGGTGGACGAGTCCCCGGAAACGGTGCTGATTTCTTCCTTCGATCCCGTCCGGCGCGAAGTCGCCCGCATCGGGCTGGAATACCTGATCGACGACGGCCGTATTCACCCCGCCAGCATCGAGGAATACGTTGCGCGGGCGAACACGGAGATTTCCACCGACATCGCCCGCCACGGGGACGAGGCGGTGGACGCGCTCCAGTTGGGCGGCGTTCATCCGGAGGTGCGCCAGTTGCTCGGCAGGCTCAAATTCCGTTACTCCCACACCCAGAACGTGCTCGATCATTCGGTGGAGGTTGGGTTCTTGTGTTCGATGTTGGCTTTGGAATTGGGGCTGGATCCCGTCCCGGCCAAGCGGGCCGGTTTGTTCCACGACATCGGCAAGGGGATCACCCACGAACACGTGGGCAGTCACGCCATTGTCGGAGCGGATATCCTGCAGCGCTACGGGGAGGACGCCGCCGTGGTGAACGCCGTGGCGGCCCATCACGAGGAGGTCCCCGCGAAAAGCATCCTCGCGGGACTGGTCATGGTGGCCGACACCCTTTCGGCCGTTCGCCCCGGGGCGCGCAACGAGGGGCAAACCGCGTACATCGACCGGTTGCGACGGCTCGAAGAACTCGCCGGCCCCTTGAAAGGCGTCAGAGAGGTTTTCGCCCTTCAGGCCGGCCGCGAAATCCGTGTGCTGGTGGAGCCGGACGAGGTGTCCGATGACGGGGCGCGGGAGTTGGCGCGCCAAATTCGCCGCAAGATCGAGTCGAACCTCCAATACCCGAGCACCATCAAGGTGACCGTGATTCGCGAACAGCGTTACAACGACATCGCCACCTGAACCGGCCCCTCGCGGTTCCGGGAAGCCGCTTCGGTTTTGCCGGACCGGCGGTTTTGAACCTTGCGCCGGCCTTGGCGGTGGCTGTATCTCCATTGGCGCGAACCATGAGCGAGACACGGAAACCTTTAATTCTGACCGGAGCGAAACCCTCGGGCGAACTGACCCTGGGCAATTACCTGGGAGCCATCAAGAACTGGGCGGTGATGCTGGAGGAATACGAGTGCCTGTTTCCGATCGTCGATTTGCACGCGATCACCGTCCGCT
>SLOW01000375.1 GCA_007132315.1 Opitutales bacterium | reverse complement strand
TAGCAGCTGCCATGAATCTCGATTTCGATACCATTTCCACGCCCTGCTACGTGCTCCACCAAGGGTTGCTCGAGCGGAACCTGAAGATCCTGGCCGACGTTCAGAACCGCAGCGGGGCCACCATCCTGCTGGCCCTGAAAGGTTTCGCCATGTTCAGCCTTTTTCCGCCGATTCGTCGCCACCTCCACGGCACCACCGCCAGCGGCCTGTACGAGGCCCGGCTGGGAAGGGAAGAATTCGGCGGCGAAGTCCATGCCTGCTCGCCGGCCTTCTCGGCCGCCGAGATGGCTGAGCTGGTCAAGTACGCCGACCACCTTAGCTTCAATTCCCTGAATCAGTGGGAAAGCTTCAAACCGGTGGTCATGGACGCGCCTCGGCGAATTTCGTGCGGGCTGCGCGTCAATCCGGGGTACTCCGAGGTGGAAGTCCCGCTCTACGACCCCTGTGCCCCGGGCTCCCGTCTCGGTATTCTGCCCGAGGCGTTGGAAGGACGGGACCTTTCGGGCGTGGAGGGCCTTCACTTCCACACCATGTGCGAACAGAACAGCGACACCCTCGAACGCACCCTCAAGGTGTTCGAAGAGAAGTTCGGACGCTACTTGGAAGGCATGCGCTGGGTCAATTTCGGAGGCGGTCACCACATCACCCGCGACGACTACGACACCGACCGGCTGTGCGATCTGGTGGAGGATTTCCGCAAGCGCCACGACGTGCGGGTTTACCTGGAGCCCGGTGAGGCAATCGCCCTGAACACCGGTTTCCTGGTCGCATCCGTGCTCGACATCGTCGAGAACGACGGCCCCAACGCCATTCTCGACGTCTCCGCCACCGCACACATGCCCGACGTCCTGGAAATGCCCTACCGCCCCGAAATACACGGCGCCGGAAAACGCGGCGAACACCCCCATTGCTACCGGCTGGGCGGCCCCACCTGCCTGGCGGGCGACGTGATCGGCGAGTACTCCTTTCCCCAGCCGCTGAAACAGGGAGACCACCTGGTCTTTCTCGACATGGCGCACTACACCATGGTCAAGAACACGACCTTCAACGGCGTTCCCCTCCCCTCCATCGCGATCCACCGCCCGGACGAAGGCCGCACCGAAATCGTGCGCCGCTTCGGCTACGAAGACTACAAGCAGCGCCTCTCCTGATCAGATCTGGAAATCGATCCGACCGGACAGTTCGTGCAGCCCGCACTCGCGTTTCAGGCCGTTGAACCGGGTCTCCTCCGGCTTCAAACCGGCGGTCAGAGGCGCGCTGGAATGCCAGTCGCCCACCGACACGTAATCCTTCTCCCACAGCGGGTGGTACGGCAAACCGTTCTCCTTCAGATACCGGTAGATATCGCGATCGTTCCAATCGATGATCGGATGCACCTTGTGCAGCTTGTTCTGCACCTGGACCACCCGCAGATGCTCCCGAGTGCTGGCCTGGGAACGGCGCAGACCGGCCAGCCACGCCTCCGCTCCCAATTCCCGGAGGGCGCGGTTCATCGGCTCCACTTTGTTCATCCAATTATACTGCGCCAGGCCCTCCGCACCCTGCTCCCAGAGTTTGCCGAAAAGCGCCTCCTGCTCGGCCGCGCTGCGGAGCGAGTGGTATTTCTTCAGATTCAGGTTCAGCCGCTTGGTCAGTTCCTCGGCGAACCGGTACGTTTCGGGAAACAAGTAACCGGTATCCACGAAAACAACCGGAATTTCCGGCACGATACGCGTCACCAGATGCAGCATGACCGCCGACTGGATCCCGAAACTCGTGCTGAGAACCAGACGCTCTCCGTAACGTTCGACCGCCCAACGGACACGATCTTCCGCACCGCGCGCTTCCAGGTCGCGATTCACCTCGGCCAACTCTTCGGTCTCCGTCAACATCCGAATAAACTGACCCAAAACCCGGTTCGCGTCAACTTATTTACAGTATCTAAGGTGATAAGGTAAAGATTAAATGATTTCCCGATAGAGACTCTCGTAAGCGCGGACCGCCGTTCGCCAGCTGAAATCCTTCTTCATGCAGCGGGAGATGACGGTATTCAGAGTCTTGCGGTCGCGATACAGGGTTTCCGCCCGCTCCAGCGCCCCGCGCAGCGCGTCCACATCGTCCGGTTCGAAGTGGATTCCGGTTCCCTGGCCCGGCTCGGCATCCACATCGGTAACGGTGTCGGCCAGGCCGCCAACCCGGCTGACCACCGGCACCGTTCCGTAGCGCTGACTGTACATCTGGTTCAAACCGCACGGCTCGAAGATCGACGGCATCAGGAAAAAATCGCAACCCGCCTCGATAAGGTGGCTTCGCACTTCGTCCAGTCCGAACGCCACGTGGACCGCCTCCGGCCGCTCCGCCGCCCATTCCCGGACGACGCGCTCGTACTCCGGGGCGCCGGACCCCAGAACCACCAGCCGGGCCCGGTCGCCCTGGAAAAAATCTCCGGTCCCGGGAAGCAGATGAATCCCTTTCTGCTCCGTGAAACGGCAGATCATCCCAAGAATCGGACCGGCAAAATCCTCCCCAAAGCCGCATTCCCGCAACAGAGCCCGTCGGCACGCCTTTTTCCCCGCCCGGTCCGCCGCGGTGTAGTTTTCCGGCAGGTGACGGTCGGTCGCCGGATTCCAGACATGCGGGTTGATCCCGTTTAAAACACTGACCAAGTCGTCGGACCTCAGTTGGAGCACCCCTTCCAATCCGCAACCGAACTCCGGCGTCAGAATCTCCCGGGCGTAGGTGTGGCTGACGGTGGTCAGACGGTCCGCGAACAGGATCCCGCCCTTCAGCATGTTGATCTGCCCGTAATACTCCAGCCCGTCCATCCCCAGCAGTTCGTCCGGCAGTCCGGTCAGGGCGAACGTCTTGCGCGGAAAGATCCCCTGAAACGCCAGATTGTGGATCGTCAGAACCGTCTTCCCGGCGACGGCGAGGGCGCGCCTGCGTTCTTCAATCCGCAAAAACAGGGGTATCAGCGCGGCTTGCCAATCGTGGCAGTGTACCACGTCCGGTTTGAGACCGAGCCGGATCACGCTCTCCACCACGGCCTTGCCGAAGAAAACAAAGCGCTGGGCGTTGTCGTCGTAATCCCGCCCCGGCCGCCCGTAGGGATGGCGGCGGTCGAAATACTCGTCGCGCCGGACCAGGTACACCGTTAGGTTCGGCCGCGGTTTGATCGCCAGGATTTCGCCGGACAAAAATTCGTCGCCCAGTTCCACCCCGATCGACATGACGGAAGTGGCCGCGGACGCATCGGGATGTTCCAGCACCGTCCGGTAGCCGGGCAGGAAGACAGCCACGTGATGCCCGTATTCGGCCAGCGTCTCAACAATCGATCCCGCCGCGTCCGCCAGCCCTCCGGTTTTGACGTATGGAAAGAGCTCTCCGGTGGCATGCACGATCTTCATCGCTCCGAGTCAAGCAAACACCGGCCACCCGCGCCAACGAAAAACCCTGTCCGAACGCTGCTTATTTGGGCTGAGGCTGAAGTGTCCGGAAAAGGGAAATACCATCGCAAAATTCCGAACCCGTTTTCTGCCGGGTTGCATTGGCGGGCAGGTTGATGTACCAATCCGCAAACGTTCATGATCAAGCCTTCGACAGTTCAGTGATGCGGGAAACAACAGTAAAAATCGGTTGGATCTTCGCCGTCGTTTTCGCCATCCATCTCGTTGCCGTGCTCTACCTGGTCCTGCCCCGCGGCGGCCCGGAACCGGAACCCGCGGAAGACGCGGAGGTCCGCGAACGGGACGACCCGGAAAGCGAGGACCGGACGCTACCGGAGGCAGACGAGGAGGACGAGGAGGAACCGGATTACATCGTTTACGAGGTCCGGCGCGGCGACTCCCTGTCCGTAATCGCACGCCGCCACGGAACGACCGTGTCGGAAATCCGCCGGCTGAACGCTTTGACCGGCGACGTCATCCATCCCGGCCAGGAACTTCTCATCCCCGGCGAAGAGCAGTAGTCGCGAACGCTGCGGCCCGCTTGCATGCCGGTACACATATCACTGTCTTAGAAAAGCTTGAAAAATAAAACCCACTGGCGACCGGCTGTCCGGTGCCGTGACCCGCTCCCGGAAAAGAACCTGGATTTTCTAACAATCGTCTCCACGGAAGCATTTTTGCGGAACCTTTTTCAGTAACTCGTTTTCTAATTAAATATGTCGAGACAGCTGGGAGGTTTAACCATTTTTCCTCCTTTTTTGACCTAGCCGGATGGAAGCTGTTTCGATTCCGGCCACAGTTAGAGAAGCCGGCCCGCCGGGTGAGGGTTCCCCGACGGGCCATTTCGTGTCCGGATGCTTGCATTCCCAAGGGAGTTGCGTAGTTTTCAGAATATTATGAAGGTCCTCATCGTACTCATCATTATCGGGGGCTTGGCTTTCTGGGGTTACACCTGGTACGAAGAACGTGAAGGTGATCGTCCCGCGCAGGACGAAACGGAACGAACCGAACGCCGCTCCCCCTCCTCCGGTCCGCTGGCCGACTACGTCGGAGCCAACATCCAGGCCCGCGACACGGCCGAACGCACCGTCAACGTTTCCGGCCTCAACCAGACCATCAGCCAGTTCGAGAGCATGGAAGGACGTTTTCCCGAAGACCTTGAGGAACTGGTGACGGAAGGTTACCTGCCGGAGATTCCCTCGGCTCCGCGGGGGCAGAAACTCGACTACGATCCGGAGACCGGACGGGTGACCGTGGTCGATGAGTGACCCGGCCGCGGATCGGTCGATCGGCTCACCCCCATAACGCCGGATCCGGCGGATAAACCGTTGCGCCCTCGAAGCGCAGCGGCGGCTTGCGGTCTTCGGCCAAAAGCAGCGGCCCGTCCAGGTCCACAAACGCCGCCATACCTCCCAGCAGCGTCGCCGGCGCCATGCCCAGCGAGGTGCCGAGCATGCTTCCGGCCATAACCTGGAACCCGCTTTCGCGGGCGGCCGCGGCCAGCTTCAACGCCTCGGTCAGGCCGCCCGCTTTGTCGAGTTTGATATTGATGTAGTCGTAGAGCCCCGCCAGCGCCGGCAGGGACGAACGGTCGTGGCAGGACTCGTCCGCCATCAGCGGCACCGGACGCGGCAGGTCCCGCAGGACGGCGTCCTTCCCTGCCGGCAGCGGCTGTTCGATGATCGCAACGCGCAGGCGGGCCAATTCCGGCGCGAAAATCCGGTACTGGTCGGCCGTCCAGGCTTCGTTGGCATCGACCATGATCCGGGCTTCGGGCGCGGCGTCGCGCACCGCCCGCACCCGTTCGGGATCGCCTTCCCCCCCCAGCTTGAGCTTCAGCAACGGCATATCAGCGCTCTCGCGGGCTTTGGCCGCCATGCTTTCGGGTGAATCGACTCCGATGGTGAACGCACTTTGAGCGGGCCCCGGTTCGCTCTCTAGACCCGCCAACCGCCAGACCGGCACGCCCTCCCTTTTGGCCCGGAAATCCCAGAGCGCGCAATCCAGCGCGTTGCGCGCGGCGCCGGGCCGAAGCATCTCCGGCAGCGCCTCCGGCTCCGGCGCGGCCGCCACACGGCCCGCCATGCCTTCCAAGGTCGCGACCACGCCCTCCACGGTTTCTCCGTAACGGGCGTACGGGTGGCACTCCGCACGGCCCCGGCAGGCGCCTTCGACAATCTCGGCCACCACAACCTCGATTTCCGTCCGACTTCCGCGCGATATCGCGAAAACCCCGCGCACGGGCCAGCACTCCCTGCGAATGGTCAATTCTCTCATTGGTTCTCCAGCCAATCCACAATCGCTCCGGCACCGTTGATCACAGGATCGATGCAGGGCAGCCCCCAGAAGGCTTCGGTTTCCCGTCTCAATCGTTCGGCTTTCGCGGGATCGAGGTTTCGGGTGTTGAAACTGAATCCCGCGGCGCGCACGTCGGGATTCGTGAGTCGGGCCGCGGCAAGATGCCCGTCCAGGCACTCGGCCAGGCCGGGGAGGGAACGCCCCGGCAACCCGCGCAAGCTTTCGCGACCCGGTTCGTGACAAAGAACCAGAAAATCGGGCTGCGCTCCGTGCACCAGACCGAGAGTCACCCCCGCAAACGAAGGATGAAACAGGGACCCCTGCCCTTCCACCACATCCCAGTGGTCGGGATCCGCGGCCGGACTCAACCGTTCCGCGACACCCGAAATAAAGTCCGCCGGCACCGCATCGACACAGATGCCCTCACCCGCGATAAAAATCCCGGTCTGTCCCGTTGCCCGGAAGTCCGCCGGAATTCCCCGCCGCCGCATTTCGTCCGCCAGGGCCAGGGTGGTGTACTTCTTCCCCACCGAACAATCGGTCCCCACGGTGAGGATCCGTTTGCCCGGACGCTTCTCTCCCGTCCCCACCGGCAGCGGTCCCTCCGGCCGGCGAATGTCGAACAGCCGGCGGCCGCTGGCCCGCGCCGCCCGCGCCAGCCCGGGCAGATCGTTCAACCGCTCGTGCAGCCCGGAGGCAATGTCGAGCCCCACCTCCACCGCCCGCACCAGATCCCCCTCCCAGTGGCCGGGAATCCGCCCGCCCGCGTTGGCGACACCCACCACCAGGGTCCGAGCACCGCGCTCGCGCGCTTCAGCGAAGTCGAGGTCCGCCAATCCCAGACTAACACCGCACCCGGCCATGCGGTACTGGCCCACACAGTCACCCGGCCGCCAATCCGCGATCCCCCGCGCCGTCTTCGCCGACAGGTCATCACGGATATCACCCAAAAAAAGCAAATACGGTTTCTCCATAAGCCGGAACATAGCACCAAGACAGATGGGGACGCCATACCCATCTGGCAACAATTTTTTGGAGTGACGTCCCCGCCTGTTTCGGATCTATCATACCTGTGTGAGCCGCTTCCAAACCATCCTGTTCGATCTCGACGGCACGCTGATCGATCATTTCGACGTCATTTTTCGCTGTTACGAGTACTCGCTCGAATCCGTGGGCGCCGCCGTTCCCACCCGGAACATCCTGCGCGCGACGGTCGGCCGCTCGATGGAAGCCACCATGACCCATTTCGTGGCCGAAGCCGATCACGCGAACGCGGTGCGCCTCTTTCGCGAGCACTTCGCGGAGATTTACCTGGACGACATCACCCTTCACCCCGGCGCCACCGCAATCCTGGAGGGGTTGCACCGCCAGGGCCGCAGGCTCGCCGTGTTCACCAACAAGCAGGGTGAGGCTTCGCGCAAAATCACCCGTCATCTGGGCCTCGAACCATGGCTCCATGCGGTCATCGGCGCCCTGGACACCCCCTACCACAAACCCGCCGCCGAATTCTCGCGTTACGCGTTGGACCGCTTGGGCGCGACCGCCTACAACGCATGCCTGGTGGGCGATTCCGTCTTTGATATCCAGGCCGCCCACAACGGCGGGTTTCCCTGCTATTGCGTGACCACGGGCACCCACTCCCGGGACGAACTCAATGAAGCCGGTGCGGACGGAGTCTATGACTCCCTCCACGCCCTGGGGGCGGCCCTGTTCGGTCTGGAAAACGTGAACGAACCCGCGACGCCGCCGAAAACGCCGTCGCCGCAACGAACCTGAAACGATCCCGCCGGTGTTCCCCATGGACCAAGAAAATACCCCACCCCCCGCCGCCGAAACGGTCCGCGGCGTCCTGGAACGGATCATTTTCTTCAACGAGGAAAACCACTACTGCATCGCGGAACTCCGCGACGAAGAAGGCAACCGCGGCATCACGGTCACGGGCGCCATGCCCAACGTGCAGTGCGGGGAATGCCTCCAGCTGAGCGGCCGATGGACCCGGCACCCGCGCCACGGAGAACAATTCCGGGTGGAGGGCATAAAATCGGAACTCCCCGCCACGGTTTACGGCATCCGCCGCTACCTCGGCAGCGGCCTGGTTCCCGGAATCGGGAAAGTCTATGCGAACAAGATCGTCAATGCGTTCGGTGCCGACACATTCCGGGTGATTTCCGAGGAATCCGGCCGCTTACGCGAGATTGCCGGCATCGGCAAGGAGCGCGCGCGGGCCATCAAAGCGGCCTGGGAGGAACAGCGTGCGGTCCGCGAGATCATGGTCTTCCTCCAGACCTACGGCGTCTCCCCGGCGCAGTGCGTGCGACTGGTCAAACGGTACGGCAACGAGGCGCGTCAAATTCTCCGGGAGGATCCCTACCGCATCGCCCGCGAAATCCCGGGCATCGGTTTCAAGACCGCCGACCGCATCGCGATCAACCTCGGCTACGCCAACGAGAGCCCGCCCCGGCTCGAAGCGGGAATCCTGTACGTGCTGGGCGAACTCGAATCCGAAGGCCACACCGCCTACCCGGAAAAAGCGTTTCTCGACCACGCCGTCGAACTCCTTCAGGTCAATCCCGATCCGCTTCGCGAAGCGCTGGAGAACCTCATCGAAAAGAACAACCTCGTCCGGCTCGCCTACGGCCCGTTCGTGCAATTGCCGTCCACGTTCCACTCCGAGCGCCGAATCGCCGAATCCGTCGCCCGGCTCAACGCGGCGCCGGGCGGCCTGCCGCCGATCAAGATCGACAAAGCGATCGAATGGGCCCGCGAACGCGCCGGATTCGCCTTCGGACCGGCCCAGGAGCAGGCCCTGCGCCGCGCGATGGAGGACAAGATCACCATCCTCACGGGTGGTCCCGGGACAGGCAAAACCAGTATCCTGCGCGCGCTCGTTCAGATTCTCCGCGCCAAGAAGGTCCCTCTGCAACTCGCCGCCCCCACCGGGCGGGCCGCGCAGCGCCTCGCCGAAAGCACCTCGCACCGCGCCCAGACCATCCACCGGCTGCTCAAATTCGATCCGGCGGAAGGCGCGTTCACCGTCAATCACGAACGTCCCCTCAAAGCCGACTTCGTGGTGGTCG